>NZ_JAYGII010000036.1:0-19226 GCF_034931365.1 Natronospira elongata | reverse complement strand
GCGTTTAAGTTGATTGAGGCGCTTGCGGGTAAAGAGTTCGACTTGGAGCCAATGGCTGGAAAGGTCTGGTCGCGTAGATTCTTTGCTAATGTTGATGAGTATAAGGAGTATGTAAAATTCGGTAAAGCAAGGCCAGGGGAGAGGTTAGTCGCTGAAATAATCAAGCCCAGATCCAGAAAGGTGCTGTCGGAAGCGCAAGAGTTGCTTCCGTATCAGGATGAACAGTTCGCCCGAAGGCTAAGGCAGCTTGGCAAGCCGTATTTCTGGCAGCGCTTACCGGATACAATGCGTCTTGTCGAGTATTACGTCTCTGGCATGAGAGCCGACCATGATGTGTGGGATGTGCTTGATCGAGAAGCTATTACTTCCGTTTTATTGGGGGGGGTGGATTACATAGAATCTAGTAAAGATGCTAAAAACCTTCTCCGTCTTGCAGCCGGACTTGTTTGGTTGAATTGTGATGAGGTGAGGCACGAGGTAAATCGTGAAGTGTCTGTGTAGTCTTCTCAGTTGATCTCGAGATGAGGCAGTGATTTGTAGCTGAATGCCCTGATTGCGTAATGCATCATCGTAGATGGTCTTGGAATAAGAGATTGTGGGTCAGTAGAGTATAATTAACGTCAGGTGGGGTGGCACGGATTTTTCTGCGAAAAGGTAAGCGACGATTTGTTGGTCGGAGTATATTCTCGTTAGCGTGGTTTCGTTACTCTAAGGTGTGCAATTACAAAATGAATCGAAAGTCGACAGTTGGTGTGGACGAGGGTCAGAGTACTCGTTTGGCGTCAGGATTGCCGAAGTTAATAGTCCTCGGTGCCGGTAGGCCGTTTCGCGGCAAGCGGCATTCAGCGCTGCGGGGTGCCGCTGGTGAGGGAAGAGTACTCGATTGGCTGTTGCACGCGGTCGGTAAAATCCGGCCCGAAATCCATTTTGTCGGCGGGTATCAGATTGAGGAAATTGCGCGGCGTTATCCGGATTTCCATTATGTTGTCAATCCCGAGTGGGAAGATACCGGTGCGGCCGCTTCCCTACTTGCGGCGCCTCTCGGCGATGGCGTCGATCACTATGTCTCCTACACCGATATTCTTTTCCATGACACCGCGGTTCGGGAATTATCTGAGAGCGACGCGGATATCGTTGTCGCGTTAGATACGCACTGGCGCGCCCGTTTCGAGGGGCGAACGGATGAGGATCTGGCCCGCTGTGAGAAGGTGAACGTCCACGAGGGTCGAGTGACGCGCCTCGGGGCGGATATCGATCCAGATCTGGCTGATGCCGAATTTGTTGGCCTTGCGCGTTTGTCTGGGCCGGTTGCGGAGTTTCTCAAACGTGAGGCTGTTGATCTGTCGGCCCGTCTTCGTCGGGCGAACCTATCCCAGCTGATTGAGCTGTTGCGTACCCGAGGGTATTCAGTCGAGGCAGTGGATGTCGCTGGCGATTGGGCGGAGCTCAACGAAAGCCGCGACCTAGCGCATTTTGTGTTGGGCACGAAGGCTCAGACCCTGCAGCGGTTGCAGGGTTTGGTCAAGAAGAGTCGGATTGAAGACCAGGTTAGCTTTACCGTCGCGCGTTGGGAAGCGGATGCTGCTGACGTGTTCCGACGTATTGCTACTGCCTTTGATGGTCAAAAGCTGGTTGTTCGCAGCAGTGCCTTGTCCGAGGATGGTTTTGCTTCTGCGAATGCCGGTGCCTATACCAGTGTGTTGAATGTCGAGAGCAGCGACGCTGGTGCGCTCAGGGAGGCTATTGAGCAGGTCGTGGCCTCCTATCCGGATGGTAATCCTGCGAACCAGGTGCTGGTTCAGCCTATGGTGGGCGAAGTGGTGGCCAGTGGTGTGGCCTTTACGCGGACGCTTGCCTGTGGCGCGCCCTACTACGTGGTCAATTATGACGATGTGACTCGTAGTACAGAATCCATTACCAGCGGAGCGAGCCGGGAGCACAAGACGCTGGTTATCCATCGGAGTGCGAACGGAGTAGAGCAGCGGATTCCGGAGAACGTTCGCGGGCTGTTGCCGGCCATGCGGGAGATCGAGCAGCTGCTGGATTTTGACTCGCTCGATATTGAATTCGCGGTCAGTGATGGCGGGACCGTACATATCCTGCAGGTGCGCCCGATTGCGGTGGACCACGAGCAATGGGAGGTTTCTGACGAGGATGTGAGCGCGCTGGTTGAGACCGCCAGTGAGCGTTTTCGAGCCTTGCAGACGCCTTCGCCTTTTGTTGTCGGCAGTCGGGCCTTCTTTGGCGTGATGCCTGATTGGAATCCGGCCGAGATTATTGGAACCAAGCCGGGTCGGCTGGCGATGACGCTCTACCGCTATCTCATTATGGATGAGGTATGGGCAACCCAGCGGGCGGAGTATGGCTATCGCGATGTGCGACCTAATCCGCTGTTGGTGGCCTTTGCCGGCCACCCGTATGTGGATATCCGGGCCAGTTTTAACTCTTTCGTCCCGGCGGCGCTGGATGATGAGCTCGCCGGTCGCTTGGTGGATTTTTATCTGTCCTGGCTTGAGGCCAATCCGCACCTTCACGACAAGGTGGAGTTTGACGTTGTCCCAACCTGCTTTGGGCTAAATTTCGAGCGCTGGGAGAAGCGCCTGTCTGAGGAAGGCGGGTTCTCCGAGCAGGAAATCGCCAAGTTGCGTGATGCGCTTAAGGAAATAACTCGCAAGGCGCTGGAGCGTAATCCGCTTGATCTGGCCTCGGTGGATGAGCTGGAGGCGCGATTTGACCGGATCATGGCGGTGGAGATGCCGCCTCTGGAGCGGGCGGCGGTGCTGTTGGAGGACTGCCGTCGCTACGGGACGCTCGCCTTCTCGCATCTGGCTCGCAGCGCCTTTGTGGCGGTCACTCTGCTGAAAACGGCAGTCGAAACAGGCGTGATGGACAAGGCCGCCATGGATGCCTTCCTGAACTCCATTCGTACCGTGACCCACCAGTTTACGAGCGATGCGGCGGCCACGGCCGAGGGACGGATGGAATTGCAGGATTTCGTGGCCCGCTACGGGCATCTGCGCCCTGGTACCTACGATGCCACCTCGCCTAGCTACCACGAGGACCCGGAGCATTATCTACGGCCCATTGTGGAACGGGCTAAGGGGCGGGCACCAGAGCATGGCGATGATACCGCCTGGCGCGAGGCCAGAGGTGCGTTCGGCAAGGCCGTGGCCGAGGCCGGCCTGTCGGATGATGTGGAGGCGGTGGAGCGCTTCATGCGTGAGGCCATTGAAGGTCGGGAATACGCCAAGTTCGTGTTCACTCGCAATCTTTCCGCGGCGCTGGATTGCCTGGTGGAGTTTGGTGCGGAGCACGGTCTGGATCGTGAGGCCCTGGCCAATGTCCCGCTGGATGCCTTCTTTGCGCTCCGTACCGGCAGCGTGGTGACGCCGAACATCAGTGAGTGGCTCAAGAACCGCGCCGAGGACGGGGCTCGTCTGCGGCACATGGCGAGTGTCATCGAGCTGCCGCCGCTGCTCCTGAATGAAGGGGATCTTGAGGTCTTCATGTATCCCGGCAACCAGCCCAACTTCATCGGCAGCGGGCGGATCACCGCCGAGTGCGTGGATCTTGCCGAAACCGGCAGCCAGAAAGCGCCGGATCTGGCCGGAAAGATCGCCATGATTCCCCAGGCGGACCCCGGCTATGACTGGCTCTTCGGGCAGGATATTGCCGGGTTGATCACCATGTACGGTGGCGCCAACTCCCATATGGCGATTCGCTCGGCCGAGTTTGGCCTGCCGGCCGCGATTGGCGTGGGTGAGACTCTGTATGCCAGCCTGTCCGGCGCACAGGTACTCGAGCTGGATGCGGGTAACCGCCGAATCCAGGTGATTCGATAACGCCACTGTTGTATCCCCGGAGGATGCAGATGGAAAACTGGTATCCAGAGCGAATACTTGCTGGCGAATTTGGTGAGAAGTTCAATTCCACCACGATTAAGTTCATCGAGCAGCACAGTGGCCTGATGGATGTGCCGGACAAGAGCGTCCTGCGATTTGCCGAGATTGGAATCTGGAAGGGCGGCACATCCTATCAGCTTGCCCGTCTACTGAATGATAAGGGCGAGCTATACCTGTTTGATTATCAGGAAAAGGTGGATTTTGTCAGTCAACGCCTGGCGGAATCCGGATTCCGGAAAGTGCGTGGCTTTGGATCAAGTCAGCGTTATCTGGATTCTTATAATTGGGCACTCGGCCAACTGCTAGAGAATCATCCGTACCCAATTTTTGATTACGTGTATCTAGATGGCGCACATACATGGGCAGTGGACGCTCTAACGTTTTTCCTTGCAGACAAGCTTCTCAAACCGGGTGGTTTTTTCGATTTCGATGATTACGGGTGGCGTCTGAGAGGTTCTAGCCTGGATCCGGAAAAAGTGCCGGAAACGTCGGAGATGTATACTGACGAGCAAATTGATGCTAAGCAGGTCAAATTGATTGTAGAGCGATTGGTCCGACCGTCTGGAAGATATACAGAGGTGGTTAAGAACAAGATTTTCCGGAAGGATGGCTAGCCTTTCAGTATTGATCCCCATCAGGTAAACAATGATGCGCATCGGTGTGACACAACGGGTTGATGTCGTCAGCAGCTATGGCGAGCGACGGGATTGCCTCGATCAGCAGTGGGGAGGGTTACTCGAGCAGCTTGGCTTCCTGCTGGTGCCGGTGCCGAATGGGCTGAGTGAACCCGGTGCGTGGCTGAAGGCCATGGGCCTGGATGGCTTCATTCTATCCGGCGGCAATGATCTGGCCCATTTGCCGGATGCTTCCCGGCCTGCTCCCGAGCGGGATGCTACTGAGACTGCAATCCTCGACTATGCTCAGCAGCGGGAAATTCCGGTACTTGGTGTCTGCCGGGGCTTGCAGATGATGAACGTCTATCTCGGTGGGAGCCTGGTTCCCGTCGAGGGGCATGTGGCGAGCCGGCATTCGGTCACGCCGGTTGCGGGAGAGTCCTTGTTCTCGGCCTATTCCGAGGTCAACAGCTTCCATGACTGGGGCATTGCCCCGGAAGGTCTGGCTGAGACGCTGTTGCTGGGCGTGCGCTGCCAGGATGGCACTATCGAGGCAGCCCGTCACACCAGCCTCCCCTGGGCCTCCATCATGTGGCATCCCGAGCGGGAGAGCCCCTTTCTTGAGGCGGATCTCGAATTACTGCAAACGATTTTCTGAGGTGAATTGATGAAAGCCATTATTCTCGCGGCCGGGCAGGGTACCCGCTTGCGGCCTTATACCAATGACCGCCCGAAATGCATGGTGCCTCTGGCCGGTAAGCCCATGTTGCACCGTCAGCTGGAGGTGCTTCGCCGGGGCGGGGTTGAGGATATTACGCTGGTTGGTGGCTACAAGGCGGATAAGCTCGAAGCTTCGGATGTTTCTGTGATGACCAATCCCCGTTACGATCAGACCAATATGGTGGCCACCCTGTTCTGTGCTGCCGACTACATGCAGGCGGGCGAGGATCTGCTCATTTCCTACGGCGATATCGTCTTCGAAGACCGGGTGCTGAAAGCCGTACTGGATTGCGAAGGCGAAATTTGCCTGGGTGCGGACCGGGAGTGGCGCCGGTTGTGGGAGACCCGCATGGATGATCCGCTGTCCGATGCCGAGACCTTCAAGATGGAGGATGGCAATCGTGTGGTGGAGCTGGGCAAGAAGCCTCAGTCCTATGCCGATGCCGAGGCCCAGTATATGGGGCTGATTCGTATCCGAGGGGATCGTGTGGCGGATTTCAAGGCCGCCTATGAGGCCATGGATCGGGATGCGGAGTATGACGGCAAGGATTTTGACAATATGTACATGACCAGTTTCATCCAGCATCTGATTGATGCTGGCTGGGATACCCGGGCCGCGCTAGTGGAGAATGGTTGGCTTGAGGTCGATACGGCCGATGAGCTCAAGATATATGATGAGATGGCAGAAAACGGCCGCCTGCAGCGGTTTTGTGCGATTAGTTAAAATAGTTACTTAAGCCAGTCAATTTACAGGGAGTGCGTGTATGGCCGGTTTGTCTGGGAGAAAGGAAAATCGCCTGATAGAAGCCGCCAGGGCAGCTGCGGAGAAGGGGGATTGGCAGGAGGCTATATCTGTCTGGGAAAAGCTACTCAAAGAGAGTGAAGTTGACTCGCCTGTCGAGGCCTACCGTGGGATCAGCAAGGCTAAGCGCAAGCTCGGGCAATTGGGTCGTGTCGCGGAGGTAAGCAAGCGATTTGGTGACGTGCCCCATATGAATGAGAGCCGGGCGCACGTGATGACTGAGATCATTAGACAAAATCGTTGCCAGCGATTGCTCGAGCTGGGATTTGCCCATGGCAAGAGCAGCGCCTATATTGCCGCCTGCCTTGAGGATATTGGCGAAGGCCATTTGACGACCATCGACCTGGAAAAGGCCAGGAGCAGAGAGCCCAATATTGAACAGATGCTCGATAGTATGGGCCTCAGTCACCGGGTTGAGCCAATATTTGCCCAGAAATCCTATATCTGGGAGCTGACTCGTATGATCCAGGATGGTGCCGGGCCGCGATTTGACTTCTGTTATATCGACGGCGGTCACACCTGGGAAGTCACGGGGTTCGGATTCGTCTTGGTCGATATGCTGCTGGAGCCCGGTGGGATTGTGATTCTTGATGATATGGATTGGTGCCTGGCCAATTCGCCTGCGGCCAAGCGCAAGCCTGCGAAGCTGGCAAAACTATCTAATGATGAGAAAAACGCCAAAGGCGTGCGCATGACCTATGAGTTGCTTGCGCCGCAACTCGGCTATCGCCAGCTCGGTGAAAAGCCGGAGTTTGGTTTTGGTTGGGGATTGCTTCAGAAGCCCCGGCATTGATGCCCCGATGTGATGCTCAATAGACTCAAGCGCATTCTCCGCCAGTTGCTCCCCGAGCCTGTCTTTTTTCGGCTGCGCAGACTGTATCGCGCTGCCGTGGGTCGTTCGAATGTGTCCCTGAACAGTCAGCGTGGCCGAGACGAGCGTGATGCGCAGAGTCTCGCGCGCTACGGTGTGAGTCATCTCTCCGGAACAGTTCCTTCCCAACATGTTCGCGACCTCGATGCCATAGCAAGTGACGATTTCGGTGCGGCTGCCGAGTTGCTGGAGAAATGTCTCGATAGGGCGAATGAAGCCGGCGAACCAGAAAAAAATGCCAAGGTGTGGCTAGCGGCAGCGAAGGCTCGGCGACTGTCCGGCGACATAGGTGCGGGGATTGCATTGCTCGAGATGGCGTTCTCCGTCTGCGATTCCAAGGGGCTTGTTGCCGCGCGTCTCTTGTCCTATCAGGCCAGGGCGGAGGATTGGTTGTCCGTCGTGGATCGCCTGGACGATTTTTTGTCCATCCTTAACCCTGACCAGCAGGGCGTTTTTCTCCGCAAGCTGTCTGATCGATTTCTTCGCGCTTTTCGTCGAAAGAATGTGGCCAATGAAGTCGCCCGGCGACAGATCGCTGGGGTGCTTATTGAAGCGTTTAATGGGTGCGGCCATGACACAGATTCTGATGATCTGGTCCGGCTTATTGCGCTTGCGGAGTACAAGGAGGACGGGGCGGCTCTCGTTGAGTTTGGGCGAAGCCTGGAGGCGGCCGGTGGTCATTACATGGTCGAGGCCCGCCAGGCTGTTGGGGTGGGGCTGTACTGGCAAGGCAAGCAGAAAGCAGCAGCTGAGTACCTTCTCGGTATCCCGTCGTCTTCTCTTTCCCAGACGGGTAAGCGGGCTCGAAAGTTCGTCAAGCAGCACGCGCGGCTGACTGAAGCGGCCGATAAGGTCGAGCAAGCGGTGAAGACTCTGCGCGCCGGGCGGCTTGAAGATTCGAAATCCCTGATCTCCGAGGTCATTGGCTCGATTCATGCTCGGCTTGAAGGTGAGGGCTTGCCCAGGACAATCAGCGCTCTGGCGGGCAAAGCAGGCGATGCCGGGGGGTCGTTAGGGTCAGACCAAGGCCTTGAAAGGGTGCCGGTATTCTGCGCGGGCTTTCGCTGGTCGGGTGGTAGTGCGGTCTATGACTATCTCTGCGATCTCAAGCAGACGCGCGAGTTTTGGAAGAAGCCAAGGTTTGTCCAGGGAACAGCGTGCTCGATAGATCAGATTATTAGGGCAAGCCAGGAAGGCAGTGATGAACTCTCCGAGCTGGTGGAAGCCTTTGTTCTTCGGCATGTGATTGGCGTGGATCCGGCCGCGCGGAAGCCGAGAGACCAAGTAGAGGCCTATCAGCGGTCCCTACTCGCGCAGATCAAGGATAAAGGGGCGCTGGCGTCTCTGGAGCATCATCTTTCTGTCTTTGTAGCTGCCGTCAAGAAGCGGGCTATGTCTCCCGGTGCCTTTCCCCAGGCGGCCTTCGAAGCGCTGTTTCAGCATCTTCTGGATCTCGGTACGGATGGGGAAGCCGGGGCGGTATTGCTCGACAGCATGATTCGGGCCTCCGACGCCGAACTGCTTGAGTATTTCCCGCACGCAAGGCTGGTCGCCGTCACACGTGATCCGAGAGATATGTACGCGACGCATGTCGAACGTGGCGGGTGGCGGCGCGGCGTCGATGACTATATCAGCCGGCTGAAAGCAGATCTGAACCGGTTTGACGCGGCCCGGGAGCGATTTGGTGACCAGATCGAACTGGTGCGGTTTGAGCAGTTTGTGAAATCGGAACCGACCCGGAAGGCGCTCATTCAGCGGCTTGCCTTGGCCGACGGGAAGGCGACCGCCGGGGAGACCTTGAAAAGCTTTCGGCCTGAGGAGTCTCTGCAGAATATTGGTATCCACGGGCGCTTTTCGGACCAGGCAGCGATCCGGAAGATCGAAAAAGCCTTTCCCGAGCTCTGTCATCTGCCTGAAGGGGTCAAAGAACGAACGGTTTCAGTTTGCACCTTCAGCGCCATGGCGACGAAGCGCCAGCAGGACGGGGACATGGTGCTTTGCGGCAGCCCAGGGGATCCGGGCTGGAAAAAGCGACGGGAGATTACGGCACGCTTTCTGGCGGCGAAAGCCTATGACTTCTTTGGGCTGCAGCACTGTTACCTGGACCCCGGCAAGCCGACGGACGCGGCCGGTTGGTTCGAGCGTCGGCTGCGGGAGAAGGGCGTGGACTACGGGGTGATCAACCGCGCTCATGGGAAAAGGCCGGATCGCGGCGACTCTACGCCCCTGTTCTATCGCAAGGACCGATGGCGGCTGGATGAATCGGATTCCGGCTCTGTCGCGTATCGTTGTCCGGCGCCTGATCGGAGCGAGCCGGGTGGAGGCGGAACACTGTTCATTTATGGGCTTTTTCACGAGGTCGAGCCCGGCGGGGAATCCGTGTATGTCTATAACTTTCGCCTAAGAGATCAGCACACCAAGCGCAATGACGAGTATCGCGCGGAATGCCTGCGGGAGCTTTTTGCCCATATCGCCGACAGGCAGCATCCCGAGGCGCCGGTCATTCTGCTGGGGGACACCAACTGCAAGAAGCCGGGAAGCAAGGCGGACAAGCTGCTTCTGGGGCGTAGCCCATTTAGCGATGATGTCGATGGCGTGAGGCCAAAAGATGCCTACCTGGCAGTGCATCCGAATGCCCATGGAAAGGTGACCACGCAGCATAACTTCAAGCAGGCCGGTTCCATCGAGGGCAGTGAGCGAAATGACCGGGTGCTGTTCTTCGGCGAACTTGAGGTGATGAACTCAGAAATCCTGACCGTCAACGAGAACGGTCAGTACCCCTCCTATCATTATCCGGTCGAGGCGGTGTTTCGGCTCAGCTAGGGGTTTTGGCACCGACCAGGTCCAGCAGACGCTCGGACTTCTCAATAGCGAGCTGGAATGTCCGCAGATGCCTGGCGCTTTGCCACTTGGTGAATCGGAGGTAGCGGGCGCAGAAGTGAGCCCAGAGCGCCGTCTCGATCTCCTCATCCTTGCAGGCTGCGTTAACCAGCGCCTTTCGGTAGCGGTAGATGAGCGACTGAATGCGGTCGTCGGATCGTGTCAGAGAGTGAGGCGCCCAGCGGATCAGCGTGTGCAGGTCCGAGCCCAACGGCGCGATGGCGGCGTTGTCCCAGTCAATCAGGACGTGTTCCTTTCCGGGAAACAGGACGTTGCCCGGCCCGAGATCCTGGTGAGCGACAGACCAGGGAAGTTGCTGGAGACCGCGTTTGACGGACTTCCAGTGGGTGGCCAGCGTTTCGATTGTCGCAATAGCCTGGGCCTGCTCTTCGTGTCCAAGCTCGGGGAAGGCTTCGGTCAATTCCGCCTCGCTCGGGATCTCGGGCGGGCGCAGCCACTCGGTTCGTTCCAGTTCGTGGCCTTTTGCCTTCCTGTTGGCGAGGTTGGCGTCATTGAATCGTGACAGACTGGTGACGATGTCCTTGGCTTCGGTTCGGTATCGGTCCTTCAGGCCTTTCTCGTCCTCGGCCCCGGGGGAGAGGTAGGGGAAAAGCAGAAAGCTGAAACTCGGATGGGCGATCAGGTAGAGGGGCGGGTTGATTGCCGCGCCTGCGTGCGGGTGGGCAATACGCCCGTGAAAATAGTCTAGCCAGAATCGGGCCTCCGGATCGTCCGCCGGCAGGCATTTCTCGATGAAACGGGCTTTTTGGTTCCGGTCGATGATCTGGCGCATGAAAAAGCTGCCACGACCGACCGCCATGGGGATGCCGTGATAGTCGCCGCCGGGATAGTCCCCGTGGATTTCCGCTTCCTCACCGTACTCACCGGTATTCTGCGGCGTGAACCATTCGGCCAGTCCTTCTACCAGTTCGTGATAGCGTTCGGGCTGGCCTCCGCGCTTGGCCGCTTTGGCCTCCTTGAGGGCGGCATCAAGACTCGACAGGCTTCTAGCAGGGCTTGGCTGGCCTTCAGCTTTCACGCAATGCTACTCCGTGTCTTCCAAAGTTTCGGCCATGGGGCGCGAGCTTGACTGCCCTTCAAGGCTGGTCATGAACTGGCGGAAGCGCCCGGGGAAGGCAGTGGGGCGGCATTCGCGTTCGGCGAACTCAATGCCCGCGTAGGCCTGGGCCAGGTATTTCTCCTTGTCGTTCCAGAGCGCTTCGATGACCTGCTTGACCTCTGCGGGTTCCGCGTAGACTGCGGCATCTCCGAAGCATTCTC
The DNA here is from genome assembly GCF_034931365.1 of Natronospira elongata. NCBI lineage: Bacteria > Pseudomonadati > Pseudomonadota > Gammaproteobacteria > Natronospirales > Natronospiraceae > Natronospira > Natronospira elongata. The sequence continues at coordinate 8,156 of NZ_JAYGII010000036.1, read as the reverse complement.
GGAAGGAGGGCGAGCAGATGACCGGCACGCCCGCTGCCATTGCCTCGACGATGTTCCGGCCGAAGGCTTCGATGCTGTCCTCATGGATGAAGTGGAGGAAGAAATCGAGTTCGCGGACGAATTCCGTGGCCGGGACACCATCGAAGGGCAGAACGGTCCAGTTGTCGGGTCGTTCGCCGAGCTGCTGGAGAGCGGTGTCCGCGCCACCGAGCAGGCGCACGGGGAACGCTTCCCCGGCACAATAGGCACGCCGCGTGTCTTCGGCGTCGCCGGGCCACTTGGTCCACTGGTCGCGTGAATGACGGCCGACCACCGGTTGTGAACGCTGCTCGCCCCGCCAGGTCGGGGTAGCGGACCAGGCGGAGGTGTCGATCATCGGCAGCCAGTCTCCTTCGGACAGCTTCACCCGGGCCGGGTCTTCCTTCAGCAGTCGCCGGATCAGCGGCGAGATGGGGATCCAGACCGGGCGGCGACCAAACAGCTTCTTCAGCCGCTTGTTGACGAGCTTTGGCTCGTACATGTCGTTCGCGCCGCCGTGGACCCGCTGGGCGGATTGGTTGGCGATGACCGCCACATGGCGGGCGTTGATATCTGGATAGGCATCCATCTGCCACATGGCCACGGGCGGATGATGGATGAGCAGCAGCTCGCAATCGATTTCGTCGCCGTGAACGATGGGGATCACGGACTCTGACTGAACCAGCTCCGCAATTTTCTCGTTGCGGTCATGTTCATAGTGAAGCTCGTACCGGGGCCAGGAGAGCAGACCCACGGTCAGGCCCATGCGGCGGAAGGCACGAATGTATTCGATATTGCAGTGTGTCGTGCCTCCCGGTAGGCGGAAATCCGAGGCAAGGACGATATCGACGGCTGTCCGCGTGCCCTTCGGCTGGTAGCAAATGGGCGGAACCGGGAATGGCTCGGTCAGGGAACTGCGCTCGATCGTTGGCCTTTCTTCCCGATGCCAGTGCTGGGCCACTGCCATATATTCCTTGCGGGAGCCAAAGCGATTGGTCCAGATGCTGGTGGCCGAGGAGGCGGTCAGGTTCTTGCCGTCGTACAGGGAGACCGACAGGGGCACCTGCTTGTGGATCTTCTGGATGGCCTGGGCGCCATGATTGGCCCGCAGCCTTTCCACGAACTCGGCGTCCGCCGAGAACCGCACCGGGTCCCAGCCGCCCATTTCGAGAACCTGCTCTCGGGGTAGCATGAGCGCCGAGTAATCGTTGTGGACGACCGGCACATGGGGGCTGTCCAGGCGCGGCTGCGGGCGCAGGTCCGGATAGACGCGGACACGGAAGCTGAGGTTGGCCAGATAATCGCGGGATTCTCGCAGGGCTGTGACTTGTGCCTCGATCTTCTGAGGGTGTGCCCAGTCGTCGCTGTCGTTTACCACCACCAGATCGCCCGTGGCGGCCTGCAGGGCCGTGTTTCGGGCGGCGTAGGCGCCCTGGTTCTCCTCGTGGCGGATCGGCACGATCCGCCCGTCCTGCTTCGCCAGCGCCTTGATTCGCTTCCAGGTGCCGTCGCTGCCACAGTCCTCGACGACGACCACCTCCAGATTCTGCCAGCTTTGCTCCAGGATGCTGCGGATGGCGGTCTCGATGTAATCCTCGGCCTCGAAAGCGGCCATCAATACGCTGACCTTCTCCGGCATGCTGGCCGGTGTGGCCGGCTTGCTTTCGGTGGTGAGGTTGTCGAGTACCGGGCCCCGGTCGGGCTCGCGGAAGGCCAATGGCAGGAAACCGGTGGCCCGAAAGGGACGGTTCATCCACTCAAGCCATTGCTGATTCGCTTCCGCCGGGGCCATGACCCCCGCCTGCCCCATGGCCCGGCAGAGCCCAGCCATGCCCGCGCAGACATCCGGATCGTTTGGGTTGCCGAAGCGGGCAGATTTGTCGAGCAGGAAGTGTGCCTGCTCGAATTGGCCGAGCTCGATCAGGCAGTGGACTTCCAGGGTCCGGATGCCGCGGTTGCTGGCCAGCTTCGGGCTGGCGGTGCGGACCAGGCTCAGCCGTTCAACAGCGGTTTCATGGTCTTCCTTGGCGGCATAGTAGCGGGCGAGCGCACGGGCCGCCTGAACCGCTTCGGCGGGGGTGGCGTCGGTGCTCTTTCGGAGACGTTCCAGGTCCTCGACGGCGTAGCTGGCGTAGCCACCCCAGAGCTTGGATTCCAGGCGATCGGCGCGAAGCGCCCTCTGGGTGCCCGGATCGTGGATAGCAGGCGCGGATTTCTTGCGCTTGTGCTTGCGTTTCCGATAGTAGAGCAAGCGGTTGAGCAGACCTTCCAGTGACGATGGGAGTAGCCTCCGCACCCCCCTTTTTAGTGGTGTCGGGATCAGGCTAGCCAGGATTCGCAGGAATTTCGAGAAGATTGACATTTGCCCCTCAGATGTCTGTTTCGGCGCGCCTTGCAGAGCCTGGGTGCCCAATTTTGGCCGAATGCCCCGAAAACGGGCCATTGTACCTTGAAATTCAAGCATTTTCCGTGCCGCGTTCTTCAATCCGCTGCACTGGCAGTGGCTGAATCGTTACAATGGCGCCGGAGTCTGCTTGGCTTAAATGGATCGGGGCGAGGGCCCAATACCCTTTTCGACGTCGGGGAAGCCTGAATGGAACTGTTTGCATCTGCGGGCCAGGGAATTTCCTGGATCAATCGAGTAGTTGCTGCGTTTTTCCGGGTGCGGCCCGCGACCACTGCGGCGGTAGTGGTCTTCTCTGTCCTTTCCAAGATTACCCATTTGCTGGCCTTTTTCATCCCCCTTAAGGTCCTCTTGCTGATGGGAACGCCGGGCGTGCCCAGATACTTCCGGTTTTTTATTGAGCCGGAGGATCGACTGGCCTGGGCCATTGGTCTGTCCATCGGTGCGGTAGTTTGTTATGCGTTGAGCCTTGCCCTGGATGCTGCTGTGAAACGCCTGACAGAGGCGGGAAGCATGGAGGTTCTGCAGGGGGCCAATGAACTGGCGGTAGCCAGTAAGCAGCGGAAGGAAGCCCAGACCTACTATGCCCGTTTCTCGGAAGTCTATGCGGGAACCCTGTTTGCCGTGGCAGGCCTTGCCGTCATGGCCCTGGTTACCACGACGGCTTTTCTTGTTTTGCTTGTGTTGCTGCTGGCGCAGCTGTTGATGACTGCCCTTGTCTTGCGTCATGCCGATCCTGTGGAGCCGGGCGCATTTGCTCGTTTTATTCAGAAAGGGCTTTCGAATTACCTGACTCTGCTGGCTTCGATCAATTTTCTGACCTGTTTTTTTGTTCTGCTTGTGCCCCTGTTGCTTGGGCACGAGGCCAATATTCTATTCCTGATACTGTCCGTGCTGGTTCTGAGGCAATCATTGTCAAATGCCTCCTCCGCCATTCGAGATGGGGTGGATCTCATCAAGCAACGGCGTACCATTGACCCGCTCGTGTTTCGGGATGAGAAGGCAGAAAAAGCAGAGGCGGTTGAGCGTAAGGCGCTTCGGGAGCTTTTTCATAAGCAGGCACGTGAGTCGATGGCACGGGAGCGTCTTGGTCAGTCCCTGGGCAAGACGGTGGAAGTGGAGGCTCGCTGGGTTGATTCAACCATAAAGGGGGCGAATACCTTTACCCTGATCCTGCCGCAGAGCGAGGATGACGGGAAGAAACGGTATTTCCAACAACAGGTTTTTCCGTACAAGAAACTCCATTTTCTGGAGCATGAGGAATACCTTTTTGAGCAGGTTTCTCGCCGCGCACTATGGGCGCCCGAAGTTTATTCCCGTTACGAGGTAGGACAGTTTTCTGTACAGATCTGTGACTACGGCCTCGGCCGCCCCTTGACCGCAGACGAATGGAGTGAGCGATTTTCAACCATCCTGGGCAAGTTCTGGTCCATCGCACCTGAGCCCTCGCTGGTTTCCGCTTTCGAGACCTCTCGGCCGACACTACCGGATCGGCTGACCGAAGAATTCGTCCAGCGTGTCGGGGTTGCGGTGGATACCCAGGCTGAAATGCAAGACTTTGAATTGCTGGTAAGCCGGTTGGAGCAATTGCGCGAAAAACTACGGGCGGTTCCGCAACATTTCCATAATCCCGACCTTAATCGCAACAATGTAGCCCCAGACAGGGAGGGTAATCTCTTGGTCATGGCCTGGGGGCGTTGGTCAATTGAGCCTTTCGGAGCAGGGGCGCAGAAGGAGTTGAATAAAAAGACTGCCACGGAGGTGCTCTCGGCAGTGCGCGAACATCGAAAAGACCTAACTGATGAGATTGGACCGGACGATGTCATGCGAGTGGCTGATTGCGCAAAATTCGAGAAGCAGGTGAACGCTGGCATGTACAAGGCTGCATTGCGTATCGGTAGGAAAGTAGGGGAGAGTTTGGCGGATGACTTGGCGCGATAAAGATCCGGTGAACGTGCCAAGTGTTCTGCTTGTTTCTGGAATGGGATGGTCCGGGGCAAGTGCCGTGGTCGACTATCTAAAGGCCAGTGAAAAGGTGGTTCAGCCGGGAGGGTCGGAGCCCAAGGTTATCCAGGCCCTGCTCCGCGCTTATAGGAAAGTCAGGGCAGGCAAGCCCTTGTCACGTGGGGACTGGGACGATGCCATCGGTCAGATCTACGGGCGCGAGACCCGGGAACAGGGTGATCTTTACCGGAGAAAGCGTCGTCGTTTTCTAAAATCCATGGCGCTTCACCCGCGTGATTGGAAACGCGTTTCCAGGCCTCTCCGCGGAGCCTTGAATGAGCTGGCCGAGGCCCCGTCCGGCTTGCTGTCCATTGGGCGTTTCCGCGCGCTTAAGCGATACGAGGCCAGCCTTGAGACTGCCTTGAGTGAGCTGGCCCGTCTTATCGATCAAGGTGAGCGTGCTGTGCTTCTGGATAACCTCGGTCGCCTGGATCGCTTCGCGCCGCGCTGGGCAGGAATGATTCCAGGGAGTTTCCTCATCGGCGTCCACCGAGACCCCCGCGATCACTTGGCTGAACGCAGGCGGCAGGGTAGCCGTATCTCAGTTGAGCGGTATGTGGATGCCTATCGGCAAGCGCGAATTCCCAGGCGGGCCTATGCTCAGTCGGGCTTATCGATCAAGGGCCAATTTGCTCTGGTCAGGTTCGAGTCCTTTGTGTTGGACGTTGGGGCAAGGGAAGCTCTTTCCCGTGCAGTGGGCCTGCCGGAACTAGAGAGTCTGGGGGGGCTTGATCCGAGCCGCTCCGCAAAAAACATTGGAATCTGGCAGGAGTATCTCTCGGAATCGGAAGCCGACTATATTGTGCGCCGATTACCTTATGCGGTTGTTCGGGGCGAGGACTCGCCAGGTAAAGGCAAAATACATGGCTAAGCTCTGGGTTTGGGTTAAATCCGTCATCCGCCTCATTCCCGGTGCCGTCTGGCTCAAGCGGGCGATCTTCGGGCGTCCGCAGCCGCGGCGGGTCGAGATGAGCTTTCCCGAGTACCGGGGGCCGAAACCGGCCATGGCCGAGCGTTTTGCGCCGCTCGATGGCGATGAGCGCTTTGCCAAGGACAGCTTTGTGCTGTATCGGATCATCGGCAATGATCTGACCCCGCGTCATCGCAAGGGCCAGGCGCGGGAGAATCTGGCCTTTATCCTGGAGAACGAGCCGGCGCTGGCCGGCTGTGAGAAGCGCTTTGTGCTCAACCGCATCGTGGACCCGGCCGAGCGCGAGGCCCTGGTGGCGCTGCTGGAGCGTCACGGCATGCCGTGGATGGAGATTCCCTTCCGGGTGGAAGAGTATGCCGAGCTGGGCTGGGATATCGCGGGGGTGCCGCCCGAGTATGCGCCCTGGGGTGAGCGCTACCAGGAGTTGACCGAGGGCCAGCAGGGCCGGGTGGTGGCGCGGCTGTATCGGCACAAGAACAATTACGTCATGCACAACAACGGGGCGCGCAATGCGGCCCTGGAAGATGGCCGGGGCCGGGCCCGCTGGGTGCTGCCCTGGGACGGCAACTGCTTTGTCACCGAGTCCGCCTGGCAATCTCTGCGCGAGGGGGTGCTGGCCGAGCCGGACTGCCCCTACTTCATCGTGCCCATGGCGCGGGTAAGCGAGAACGCCCGCCTGTTGGCGGCGGATTTTGAGCCCGAGGCCAAGGAAGAGCCCCAGATCGTTTTCCATCACCGCGCGCCCGAGACCTTTGATGAGCGCTACTGCTATGGGCGGCGGCCGAAGGTGGAATGGCTGTGGCGCATGGGGGTGCCCGGGATATGGGACGAGTGGGGCGCCGAGCCCTGGGATTTCCCGATTCCGGACTATGCCGGGCAGGCCGGGCAGTTCCGCTACGCGGGCTGGGTGGCGCGGCTCAATTCCGGGCGGCCGGATCTTGAGCAGGACAACGCCGCCGTGGGCCGGGGCGTTGCCCGGGTGGCCGGGATTACCGCCCTGCTGGATCGGCTGGATGAAGCAGCTTTGGCGCCCCGGCTGGATCCGGCCCGACCGGTCCATGTGGACGGTGCGGCGCTGGCGGCGGCGGATGCGGGGCTGCAAAAGCAGCTGGTGCAGGATGCCGAGGCCGCCCTTGAGCGGGGGCCCTACTCGGTTGTGGACAAGACCGAGCTGCCGCCCAGCGGCAACAAGCACGACTACTGGCATCCGGCACCCTATTTCTGGCCCCACCCCCTGCGCATTCCCGGCATGCCCTATGTTCGCCGCGACGGCAAGCGGGTACCGGGCACGCGTCTCTACGAGCCCTCCAGTGATCGCTATGACCGCACCCGCCTGCAGCGGCTGTTTGATGACAGCTTCGTGCTCGCCCTGGCGCTGCTGCAGACCGGCGAGCGCCGTTATGGCGAGCATGCCGCCGAATTGCTGCGCCACTGGTTCCTGAAGCCGGAAACCGCCATGAACCCCCATCTCAATTACGCCCAGGTCCAGCGGGGGCATAACCAGAACCGGGGCAGCAAGAGCGGCGTGATCGAGATGAAGGATCTGTATTTCTATCTCGACGCGGTGCGGATCATCGAGGCCGAGGGTTTGTTGAGCAAGGCCGAGGGCGAGGCCTTCCGGGACTGGCTGAGCGAGTACCTGGACTGGCTGCTGGAAAGCGAGCAGGGCCGCGCCGAGCGCAGCTCCCGCAATAACCACGGCACCTGCTATGACCTGCAGGTGGGCTCCATCGCGCTGTTTCTGGGCGATGGCCTGCTGGCCCGCAATGTCTTTCGGGACAGCCGCCTGCGGCTGGTGGATCAGTTCGAGCCCGACGGCCGCCAGCCCCATGAGCTGGCGCGCACCATCAGCGCCCATTATTGCTGCTTCAATCTCCAGTGCTGGATCAATCTCGCCACCACGGCGGCGTCCATGGGCGAGGACCTGTGGAGCTTTGAGGGCCCGGACGGCCAGGGCCTCAAGCAAGGCATGCGCTGGCTGCTGCCCTATCTGGGCGAGACCTGGCCCTTCGAGCAGACCGACGAGTTCGACGCCGAACGCTTCTACCCCATCGCCCACGCCTGCCTGGACCGCTACGGCCCCGTCCCCGAGCTCAAACAGGACCGCCTCCCCCCCAAGGCCGCCATCAAGCCTCTGTACTTCCCCCACGACGGCATCCGGCCGTATTGGCAGATCGGTCGCACGGCGTAGGTAATCTGAGTGAAGAAGCCTTGGCAAACTTCGCGCTGTTTTTCCTGGATGTTTGCCTGGACCAAGTGCGTTTCATGCAAGAGTTGGTGCAACCTGAGCGATTGCGGGATCGTCTGTTGTATTGGGCTGGTGAGTCGGTTCGCCAAGGTCTTCTGCCGCCCAAATCTGAGCAGGTGTTGGAGGCCGTGCTCTACCGTGGGGAGCTCGCACGAGGCGATGTGGCTGGTTTGCTCGGAGTTGGTGAGCGTCAGGCGCGTCGCATTACGGGCAGTCTGCTTGAGCAGGGAATACTTTCGTCCACGAGCAGCCGCGCGCCTTTGCATTTGGCCTTCCCCGCCCGTCTCGCCCATCGCCTGACACCCGGGCTCTTCCCGGAACCGGTTGATGCCCCATGAGCGGCTTTGGGTTTTCCTCCAGTGGTTATTATGACCTCTGCTGGCAAGCTCGTGGTTAGCAGTTGGGGAAGTGAGAGCCTTCACGTTTTCTTCACGCCCATATTTGCACCCTGCCTTATTACTCAACTCGCAAAGGATATGCGCAAGCCATCTTTGTAATTCCCGCCGCCCTCGCTGAGAATTGGGCGCTCACCGGGGTTGTTCAGGAGAATT
>NZ_JAYGII010000035.1:0-20606 GCF_034931365.1 Natronospira elongata | reverse complement strand
TCGCTGAGCACCAGGGGCATGCGATCGTGGATGTGGCCGAGGGACTTGATCGCCGGGCGGGTGACGATGGCAAAACCCAGCCCCTCTTGCCCGCGGGTGTAGACCGCGGCCAGAAAGAGGGTTTGGGCCTCATTGCTGAGCGCCCAAGGCTGTTTGCCGGTCGCCGTTTTCTGCCACTCATACCAGGCGGTTGCCGGGATCAGGCAGCGCTGACCGCGCTGGTAGGCACTGCGAAAATAAGGCTTCTCGGCCGCGCTTTCACCCCGGGCATTGATCACCTCCCTGCCCTTCTCCCCGGCCCAGTGGGGCCGATAGCCCCAATGCATGGGATGCGGCTTAAGCTCACCGCTGCGGCCCAGCACAAAGGCCGGATGTTCACTGCCGGGCGGGATATTCCAGCTCGGCGGAAAGTGTTCTTCGATGAACCGGAGATCCACGCCAAGGGCCCTGGCGTATTCCTTCAGCTCCCGCGTTCGCGCAATTCGCCCACACATGCGTTCAGGATAAACAAAAAAAACCCGCCGAAGTTAATCGACGGGCTCTTGGATTTGGTCGGGGTGAGAGGGCCAGACGAGACCGAAATGCCGGTGGCATTTCGCAGCTCGGCTGGCGGGCAGGCCACGGACGGCCTGCCCCGGGCTTTCCGTCGCGGAGGCAGGATGCCGTAGCAGGAAAGTGAACCGTAGGTTCAAATCCTCCCGTCTAGGGGCACCTATACGAAAAAAGCCCGCCGAAGTTAATCGACGGGCTCTTGGATTTGGTCGGGGTGAGAGGATTTGAACCTCCGACCACCTGCACCCCATGCAGGTGCGCTACCAGGCTGCGCTACACCCCGAGAACTGCTGTTCGCCGTTCAGGCGAGGGCGGAATGATACTGGAAAATGCTCGGTCTGGAAACCCTTGGCGAGCGTGATGAGCCTAGGTCCGCAGGGTGTGCAGGATTTCCTCGAGTTCGGTGCGGATCTGTTTGATGATCTGCTGACTCTGGTTGACGTCCTGCTTGGCGTTTTCGCCGGAAAGCTGTTGGCGGGCGCCGCCGATGGTAAAGCCCTGATCGTAGAGCAGACTACGGATCTGCCGAATTACCAGAACATCATGGCGCTGGTAGTAGCGGCGGTTTCCGCGGCGCTTGACCGGCTTGAGCTGGGGGAATTCCTGCTCCCAATACCGCAGGACATGCGGTTTCACCCCGCAGAGGTCGCTGACCTCGCCGATGGTGAAATAGCGCTTGCCCGGGATGACCGGGAGTTCGTCGTTATTCCCTGGTTCCAGCATAAGCCTCTACCCTGGTCTTGAGCTTCTGCCCCGGACGGAAAGTAACAACCCTGCGAGCTGAAATGGGAATCTCTTCCCCGGTTTTGGGGTTACGACCAGGGCGCCGGTTCTTGTCCCGGAGGTCGAAATTACCGAAACCGGAAAGCTTGACCTGTGTGCCGTCGGCCAACGCGTTCTTGATCTCCTCAAAGAAGAGATCCACCAGCTCCTTGGCTTCGCGCTTGTTCAATCCAAGTTCATCGAACAGCGCTTCCGCTAGCTCCGCCTTCGTGAGTGCCATTGTTATTGATCTCTCACCGTGGCTCCAAGTCGGGTTTCAAGCAACTCCCTCACCTGCTGGACCACCCGATCCGAATCATCATCAGTAAGAGTGCGCGAAGAACCCTGTAAAATCAAGCCTAAAGCAATACTTTTTCGTCCTGAATCTACGCCCTTGCCCTGGTACACGTCGAAGACCCGCACCTCGGCGAGCACCTCCCCGGCGGCTTCTCGCGCGGCACAGACCAGCTCGGCGGCCGGCACCGACTCGTCCACGATGAAGGCCAGATCGCGACGCACCGAGGGGAAACGCGAGACCGGGCGATAGGCCGGCAGGCGGCCCCGGGCGGCCACGGACAGCGGAATCTCGAACAGATAGCAGCCTGCCGGGATATCCAGTTGATCGGCAACCTGGGGGTGAATACGGCCGATCCAACCGCCGTCCTCGCTTTCCACGAGGATACGCGCACACTGACCGGGGTGAAGCGCCGGATGGCTGTCGGCCTGGAAGGTCAGTCCGCGCGGGCCGCCGGCGGTGAGCAGCGCCTCGACATCGCCTTTGACATCAAAGAAGTCCAGCGGCCGCTTGCGGCCATCCCATTGCTCGGGCTCGGCACTCCCCCAGGCCACTCCGGCGACCCAGGGTTCCTGTTTAATATCAGATCCTTGCAGAATAAACCTGAGACCGGACTCAAACAATCGAATTCGGCTCTGCTGGCGATTGGCGTTATGCCGCAGAGCGCCCACCAGCCCCGACCACAGCGTGGTCCGCATGGTCTCCAGGTCCTGGGAGATGGGATTCGCGAGTTTCTGGCCCTCGGTGCCGCCGGACAGTATGCGGTCGGTCTCGGCGGGGACGAAGCTGTAGGTAATCGCTTCCTGGTAGCCGCGCTCGACAAGCAGCGATCGGAGCTGGTCCAGGGCGAGCCGGGACTCGGGCATCTCGCCGGGGCGGACGTCGCTGGGCAGGGACTCCACCGGCACCCGGTCGTAACCGTGGATGCGAACCACTTCCTCGATGAGGTCTTCCTCAATGGCAAGATCAAAACGGAAGCTTGGCGGCACGGCCTCCCAGCCGGCCTCATCGGCGCGGACTTCCAGACCCAGGCGCTGGAGCATGTCGGTCACCTGATCGGCTTCAAGCTCGAAACCGAGCACAGCGTGCAGGCGCTCGCGGCGCAGGCGGATGGGTGCCGCCTCGGCCGGCTGACTGCCGGCCAGGGTGACCGGACCGGCCTCGCCGCCGGCAATGGACTGGATCAGTGCCGTGGCCCGGTCCAGAGCCCGCTGCTGCAGGGCCGGGTCAACGCCCCGCTCGAAACGGTGGGATGCATCGGTGTGCAGGCCGAAGCGGCGGGCCCGCCCGGCGATGACGGTGGGGCTGAAGCAGGCACTCTCCAGAAAGACCGCTTCGGTGTCCGGCTCCACGGCGGTGCCGAGTCCGCCCATGACACCGGCCATGGCGATCGGGCCACGCTCGTCGGCGATGACCAGAATATCCTCGTCCAGGGCCACTTCCCGCTCATCCAGCAGGGTGATCTTTTCGTCCTGGCGACCACGGCGCACGGTCACCCCGCCCTGGATGGCGTCGAGGCGAAAGCCGTGCATGGGCTGGCCCAGCTCCAGCATGACGTAATTGGTGACATCCACCACCGGGCTGATGGGACGCAGACCAGCGCGGCGCAGACGCTCGGTCAGCCACACCGGGCTTTCGGCCCGGGTATCAATGCCGGTGATCACGCGCCCGGCGTAACTGGGACAGTCGGCGGGGTCTTCCACACTCACGGGGATCTCTTCACTGCCGCCCTGGCTGACCTCCCCCACCGGCGGTCGGCAGACCGACTTGCCGGTCAAGGCACCCACTTCCCGGGCCACACCGATCATGCCCAGGCAATCGCCCCGGTTGGGGGTCAGGTCGATCTCGATGATCTGATCGTCCAGGCCCAGATAGTCGCGCAGGTCCGTACCCACCGGCGCATCGCCGGCAAGCTGCATCAGCCCGGCGGCATCCTCGGACAGGCCCAGCTCCTTGGCCGAACAAAGCATGCCCTGGGAGGCCTCGCCTCTGAGCTTGGCCTTCTTGATCTTGAAGTCGCCGGGCAGGACGGCCCCGACCCGGGCAAAGGGGGCGCGCATGCCCTTGAAGACATTGGGCGCACCACAGACCACCGGCACGGTGTCATTACCATCCGAGACCTGGCAGAGATTGAGCTTGTCGGCATTGGGATGGGGCTCGACAGATATCACCTCCCCCACCACCACGCCGGAAAAGTCCTCGGCCGCCCCTTCGATGGCATCGACCTCCAGGCCCGCCATGGTCAGACGGTCGGCCAGGGCCTGGGTCTCCAGACCATGATCCACCCATTCATTCAGCCAGTTCGTACTGACGCGCATCGCGTGCTCCCAGGATGTTTGTTTCTTGCCCCTCCGGTAACCAGCGGAGACCGCAGCGGCACTTGATCGAACTTTAGTGAACAGTTTCCAGTTCCCAGTGAACAGCAGGACCTGTAGCAGAGGCCGACGCTTTCTGTTCACTGTTCACTTTCATCTGTTCACTCCGCCTGAGGCGGCGCCTCAGGCGGCTAGGCGAATTGACCGAGGAAGCGCAGGTCGTTCTCGAAGAACAGGCGCAGATCGTCCACGCCGTAGCGCAACATGGCCAGGCGCTCCACACCCATGCCAAAGGCATAACCGCGCCATTGCTCGGCATCGATATTCACATGCCGGAAAACTTCCGGGTGAACCATGCCGCAACCCAGCACTTCCAGCCAGCCGGTGCCGGAACAGACCCGGCAGCCCTCGCCGCCACAGATCACGCATTCCATGTCCACTTCCGCCGAGGGTTCGGTGAAGGGGAAATAGGACGGTCGGAAACGCACCGCCAGATCCTTTTCGAAAAAGGCGCGCAGAAAGTCGGTGAGTATGCCCTTGAGGTGGCTCATGCTCACATTGCTGTCCACCAGCAGCCCTTCCACTTGGTGGAACATGGGCGTATGGGTGACGTCGGAATCGCAGCGATACACCCGACCCGGCGCAATGATGCGCAGCGGCGGGCGGCTGTCTTTCATGGCCCGGATCTGTACCGGTGAGGTATGCGTGCGCAGGACCTCGCCGGGGCGCACGAAGAAGGTATCGTGCATGGCCCTGGCCGGATGGTGCTCGGGAATATTCAGAGCCTCGAAGTTGTGGAACTCGTCTTCGATCTCGGGCCCATCGGCCACTTCAAAACCGGCCTGACGAAAAATGCCTTCAATACGCTGCAGGGTACGGGTCACCGGGTGCAGACCGCCCCGGCCCTGACCACGCCCCGGAAGAGTCACGTCCACCGACTCCCGCTTGAGGCGGGCTTCGATCTCGGCGTTCTCAAGATCCGCCTTGCGGGCCTCGATACGGGACTGCACCTCACCCTTGGCCTTGTTGATAGCCTGACCGGCCGCCGGGCGCTCATCGGCCGGCAGTTTGCCCAGGCTTTTCAGCAAAGCGGTCAACTCACCTTTCTTGCCGAGGTACCGTACCCGGATGTCGTCCAGCTGCCTGAGGTCCTCCGCGGCTTCAATGGCCGCCTCGGCCTCCCGACTCAGTCTCTCCAGATCTTCCACGGGCCACTCCCAATGGGCCAATCACCATGACGAAAAAAGAAGGGGAAAGGTATGGCGGCCTTTCCCCTTCGGTACTTCACAATCAACAACCCCAGTCGGGGCGGGATCAGCCGAGCTGCGCCTTCGCCTTTTCCGCGATGGCGGCAAAGCCGGCCTTGTCGTGCACCGCCATATCGGCCAGAACCTTGCGATCCAGCTCGATACCGGCCTGCTTGAGACCGTTGATCAGACGGCTGTAGGACAGCCCGTTCTCACGCGCGGCGGCGTTGATACGGGTGATCCACAGCGCCCGGAACTCCCGCTTGCGCACACGGCGATCACGGTAAGCGTACTGGCCGGCCTTGATCACGGCCTGGCGGGCGGTCTTGAAAGTCTTGCGGCGAGCGCCGTAATAACCCTTGGCCTCTTTGAGGACCTTGTTATGACGTGCGCGCGCGTTCACTCCGCGTTTTACTCGTGGCATCGTCAGGCCTCCTTAGAGTTTGCCGGGCAGCATGCGCTCGATCAGCTTCACATCGCTCGCATGGATATACGAGGCGCTGCGCAGCTGACGCTTCCGCTTGGTGCTCTTCTTGGTCAGGATGTGGCGGCGGTGGGACTGGTTCCGCTTGATCCGGCCACTGCCGGTCTTGCGGAAACGCTTGGCCGCGCCGCGATGGGTCTTCATCTTCGGCATGTTGCTCTCCATTGGCGTTTATTCCTGGCCCCCGGCCTTTCCGACTGCCGGGCGTTAGCCACCAGGGACGAAGGAGCGGACCATCCACTCCCCGCTTTTTGCTTATCCCGCCCTTCCCTGAGCGAGTTCTTTCACGGAACGGGCCCTTATTTCTTTTTGGGCCCGAGCACCATGATCATCTGACGGCCTTCCAGCTTGGGGAACTGCTCCACTGAAGCCAGCTCCTTGAGGTCTTCCTCAACGCGCTTGAGCAGATCGCGACCGATGTCCTGATGGAGCATCTCGCGCCCGCGAAAGCGCAGGGTCACCTTCACCTTGTTGCCGTCTTCAAGAAAGCGCGTCGCATTCCGGAGCTTGATCTGATAGTCATTGCTATCCGTGTTGGGCCGGAACTTCACTTCCTTGACCTGCATCTGCTTGGTCTTCTTCTGCCCGGCCTGCTTCTTCTTCTGTTCGAAGACAAACTTGCCGTAGTCCATGATCCGGCAAACCGGAGGCTCGGCGTTGGGCGAGACTTCGACCAGGTCCATGCCGGCCTCTACGGCCGCTTCCAGACCCTGCTCGACAGGGACAATGCCCAACTGCTCCCCTTCCTGATCAATCAGCCGGATTTTCGGGGCCCGAATGTCTTTGTTGCGGCGGACCTTGTTCTTGGCAGCGATATTTCAATCCTCCAAACGACGACCGAGCCGTGCGACATCCCCCGCCAGCTTCTCGGCGAAGTCTGCCCGGCTCATGCTGCCGAGATCTTCGCCGCTGCGGGTGCGCACGGCTATTTGGTCAGATTCCATCTCACGATCCCCGACTACCAGCAGCCAGGGCACTCTTTGGATGGTGTGTTCGCGAATTTTAAAGCCGATCTTCTCGTTTCTCAAGTCCGATTCGACGCGAAAACCCTGATTTTGCAGGCTTTCGGCCACTTCACGGGCATAATCGGCCTGCCGATCGGTGATATTGAGCACCACCGCCTGGGTGGGAGCCAGCCAGGTGGGCAGGTCTCCGGCGTTTTCCTCGATCAGAATACCGATGAACCGCTCGATGGAGCCGAGAATGGCTCGGTGGAGCATGACCGGGGTCTTTTTCTCGCCATCTTCCGCCACATATTGCGCACCGAGACGCTCCGGCATGGAGAAATCCAGCTGCATGGTGCCCAGCTGCCAGACCCGGCCCAGGGAATCGCGCAGGGAGAACTCGATCTTGGGCCCGTAGAAGGCGCCCTCCCCCGGCTGCAGGTCCCAGTCCAGGCCCTTCTGGTTGAGGGCGTCTTCCAGCGCCTTCTCGGAGCGATCCCAGACGTCATCCGAGCCCACCCGCTTTTCCGGCCGCGTGGACAGCTTCACCAGTACATCGGTGAAGCCGAAATCGTGATAGACCTCGTAAAGCAGATCAATGAAGTCCGAGACCTCCGGCAGCATCTGCTCCTCGGTACAGAAGATGTGAGCATCGTCCTGGACGAAATTGCGCACACGCATCAGACCGTGGAGCGTCCCGGAGGGCTCGTTGCGGTGGCAGGAACCGAATTCGGCCATCCGCAGTGGCAGATCCCGGTAACTGCGCAGACCGTGGTTGTAGATCTGCACATGGGCCGGGCAGTTCATGGGCTTGATGGCGAATTCCCGGTCCTCGGAGCCGGTGACGAACATGTCATCCCGGAACTTCTCCCAGTGCCCGGACTTTTCCCACAGGCTGCGGTCGATGATCTCGGGGGTGTGAACTTCGGAATAGCCGGCCCGGCGCAGCTTGCGGCGCATGTAATCCTGAATCTCGGTATAGATGCGCCAGCCATTGTCGTGCCAGAACACCATGCCCGGGGCCTCTTCCTGGGTATGGAAGAGATCCAGGCGCTTGCCGAAGCGGCGGTGATCGCGCTTCTTGGCTTCCTCGAGACGCTTGAGGTACTGCTTCAGGCCCTTCTTGTCACCCCAGGCGGTGCCATAGACCCGTTGCAGCATTTCATTGGCGGCATCACCCCGCCAGTAGGCCCCGGCCAGCTTGGTCAGCTTGAAGGCCTTGCAGAAACGGGTATTGGGCACATGGGGCCCGCGACACATGTCGATGTATTCCTGGTGGTAGTAGAGGGCCATTTCCTTCACCTCGGGCATGTCCTCCACCAGGGTCACCTTGTAGTCTTCACCCCGCTCACGGAAGATCCGCAGCACCTCGTCCCGGGGGGTGACCTTCTTGATGACATCGTACTCCTGGGCGATCAGCTCCTTCATCCGGGCTTCGATCTTTTCCAGATCCTCCGGCGTAAAGCCGGCATCGTGGCGGATGTCGTAATAGAAGCCGTCCTCGATCACCGGGCCGATGGCCATCCGGGCCTCGGGGTACAGCTGCTTGACCGCCTGCCCCAGCATGTGGGCGCAGGAGTGCCGAATGATCTCCAGGCCTTCCTCGTCACGCGGGGTAATGATCTGAAGATTGGCATCGTCGTGGATGAGATCGCAGGCATCTTTCAGCTCGCCGTCGACCTTGCCGGCCAGAGTGGCCTTGGCCAGGCCGGGGCCTATATCGGCGGCCACGTCCATGATGGACACGGGCTGATCGAATTCGCGCTGGGAACCATCGGGAAGGGTAATGACTGGCATGCTTGTCGATCCTTTTCTCAGTGGTGACCTTTACGAGGGGCCACTTGGAAAAAAGAAAAGCATCGTGGCGGGCGCCGACGATGCTTTCCCGAAAACCTGGTAGTCGCGAGTGGACTCGAACCACCGACCCCCACCATGTCAAGGTGGTGCTCTAACCAGCTGAGCTACGCGACTAGCGTTGGAAGCGGGGGATATTTTACAGGCTTTCGCCCGGCTGTCAAAAGGATTTCCCCCGTCTCTCTCAGAATGAATGCGCCAGGCGGGCATAGACAAAACGCCCGTTCAGCCCGACCGGATTGATCGGATCAAAGGCGAAATTGCCGAAGAAATTATTGGCATTCTCCGACTCGTCCGGATAGGTGTCGAAGAGATTCTCGGCACCGAAATCGAAACGGGTCGTCTCGCTGAGCGCATAGCCTACCGACGCATCAAACACGGTCTCGCTGCTGAAACGCTGACTGGCAAAGGCGAACACCCGCTCCACCGCGCTGTTGTAGCGGGCCCGCCCGCTGAATTCCCAGGCACCGAGTTGCCAGCGACCGCCGGCGATCAGGCGCCGCTCCGGCGTGGCCGTGGTCAGGGTATTGCGTTCCGCCACGCCCACCAGTTCGAAATCGGGATTGATCTCGGTCATCTCGCTGACCGCTTCCCCGGTTCGGCGAATGCGGTTTTCGATATAACTGAAGGCCAGATCCATGGACAGGCTGCCCAGGCCCACTTCCGGCTCCCATTCCGCCATCAACTCAAGGCCCTGGGTTTTTGTATCCGCCGCATTGGTAAAGAATGACACGGCCTGAACACCCTCGCCGCCGGGCAAATCACCGATTCGCTCTTCCAGGGTGACATCCCCGTCGGGGCTGTCCTGCAGGCTTTCACTGAGGGTGATCCGGTCATCGATATCGATCCGGAAAAGATCCGCAGTCAATTCCAGGCTCTCGCTCAAACGAGCGGTGAAACCCAGACTGATATTGCGGGCGGTTTCTTCCTCCAGTTCACTCACACCCAAGGCCTCGCCCACAGCGCTGTCGCTTCTCACCAGGCGGGAAGCGACCCGCTCACCTTCGGGGCCAAAGGTGTTGTCACTGCGCGACCAGGCACTCTGGCTGAGCGTCGGTGCCCGGAAACTGTTGGACAGGGAGCCACGGAAGGACAGATTGGGACCGGGGCGGTAGACGGCGGCAAACTTGCCGGTGAATGTGCCGCCGAAATCACTGTAATCCTCATAGCGAGCGGCGACCGTGGTCCGCAAACGCTCGCTGAAATCCGTGGACAGTTCCAGGTAGCCGCTGGCCACGTCCCGGCTGACGTCGGCGGCATCCTCGGGCGTCAAGCCCTTGGCCCCCTGGGAACCAATATCCGGAAAGCCCACCTGATCGGCCAGTTCAGACTCAAACTCGTGGTCACCCGCCAGCCATGAGGCGGGCTCACCCGCGCGGCTCTTGAACGCCTCATGCCGCCAACTGGCGCCGGCCGACAGGCGAGATGGCATTGCAAACACGGGCAGATTCCGCGAGGCATCGAAGGCCAGTTCCCTCTGATCCAGCCGGAATCGACCCGAATCAAAGCGGGTCGGGCTGTCCGGGCCCAGTGAAGGGTTGAGGGAATTCTTGACGCCGAACTGGAAATCATTCCTGCCCAGACTGAGGGCCAGGTCGGTCTCCCATGCACCGGCAACGCCCCGAATACCCGTGCTCAGCCCGAAATCCCGATTTTTCCCAAGGGTGACCGGCAGGAAACCGTCGGGAAATATCTCGCGCACATTCTGGTTGGAGTCAGGATGCCGAAAGACAGCAGCCCCTTCCGTCTCGATATCCGCGAAGGTTGCCGAGGCATGGTACTCTCCCACCGCGGTATCGACACCGGTATTGACCCACAGCTTCACCTCATCGCTTTCGGGGTCCCCGACACGATGGGTCTGGGTTCCCTGAAAGGCCAGATTATCGTCGGTCTGGGGCAGGAAAGGGGAAATCTGATCCAACCCCGCCCGATTGGTGGCGTCGCGGCTTCGCACTTCCAGGCCATAGCGAAGAAAGCCCGTCTCTCCCAAGGCATGACCGAGATTCACATGGGCACTGATGGTCTCGCCATCCCGCTCCCGTGTGCTGGCCGGCGAGACACGGGTATCGTGAACACCATAGCTGACGCCGACCTCACCGCCTTCATGGCTGTCATCCAGAACAATGTTGATCACGCCGCCGATGGCATCGGAACCGTACTGGGCGCTGGCCCCGTCTCTCAGAACCTCAATCCGCTTGACCGCGGACAGGGGGATGGAATTGAAATCAAAGGCATTGGTGCCACGACCGATCTTGGTGTTGTCATTGACCACGGCCGAAGGGTGCCGGCGTCTTCCGTTGACCAGAACCAGGGCCTGATCAGGGCTCAGCCCCCGCAGACTGGCGGACCGGATGTGATCTGAGGTCACCGAATTGGACTGGCGCGGGAACAGGAAGGACGAATTCAGATTGGCCAGGGCCTCGCCCAGTTCATTGCCAAGGGAAGAGTAACGCCGAAGCTCTTCGCCGCCATAGATATCCACCGGCACCGACGATTCCATCGGTGAACGAAGGCCTGCCCGCTCACCCAGTGTCACCACATCATCGAGCTTCAGAGGCTGATCGCCCTCCCCACCTGCCTCGGCGAACACCATTGAGTGGCTCAATGACGCCAACAGCACCCCCACACCCAGAAAACTGCCCCTTACTTGTCTCGTCATGCTTTGCTCCTGTGGAATTTACCTCAATTTGGACCGTCGGAGTGACGAGCAGAGCTTCGCTCTTGTTACAACTCCCGTGCGTTCCGCAGAATCGAGTAACAAGGCAGCTAATGGGGCGTCTCCTGGGTGGTCAAGGCAGAACCATCAGCAACCTGACTGGAGGAAAAGAGCATGCGGGATGAGGCCCTAACGGCAGCCATCGAGGAGCACCGGGATTACCTGGATCAGTTGAGTTTTCTGGTCAGAGAGCTCGACCCGGAAGCCTATCGGCTCGTGGACGGCCCCCATGGTCGCTATTGCATCGGCAAGCATCTGCGCCACATTCTCGACCACTGCTGGGCAGTGCTTCACGCCAGCGGCAGCCGAATCGACTATGAGCAGCGTGATCGCAATTCCCTGGTTGAATCCTCTCCCCATGCGGCGCTGGAGAGCCTGGCCGCCCTGCGGGAAGGCTTCGACGCCTGGGTGGCAGACCGTTCAGGCGGCGAGACGGTCAGTGTCCAGTGGCAGGACACGAGCGGAGAAGTCATCACGGCCCGTTCCAGTCTGATTCGGGAAGTCTTGTTCCTGTCCAGTCATGCGGTTCACCACATGGCGGTGATTGCCATGATCGTGCGTCAGCGCGGCCTGGAATTGCCTCCGGAATTCGGCCTGGCAACCTCCACCCGCCGTTACTGGGCAGCCCAGACAGACGACGAAGCGCGGAAGCAAGCTACCCCGGCCTAAGACCATGAATAACCGCGAAAACCGACTCACGCTGTTTCCGCTCCGGCCTGAACGGCCGTCCAACGGCCCGGAGCAGTCGGCGACCGCGCTGACCACCCTCATGGATCGGCTCAGACACTGCCACACGTCCCACTCCCTTCGAAATACCCTGGGAAAACAGCTTGCCCTCGGCCTGCCGCCCTTTCTGTTAACCGCGACACAGGAAGGCATACTGCCCTTTCGCTGGCACTGGGACGGTGAATGGCTGTGGGAGCAACTTGGGCAGCAGGAATCACCCGCGCCGGCCCACGGGATGGCCCTGAGCACGACCTGGACGCCGGTGCCTGCTCCTGGCCAGGGCGCGGCGCCCCCCGGCGACATCCCCGAAAAAAGCTTTGACGTGGAGGCCCTGTTCCGTGACAAGGCCCCGGCGCTGCACGGCAAATTGCCCCGACTGCTCTGGCCCCTGCTGGCAAGACTGCTGTGCCAGAGCACCATCAACGAGGGGCTGAGCGAACTGGCGGCACTGCCCTGCCGACATTTTCCCGAGACGGTGCTGACTCGGCTCGGCGTCAGCGCCCGGCTGCCGGTTCACCCCTTGCCTGCCGCCGAGACCCGGCCGATTTTCGTCTGCAACCACCCCCAGGGCGGGTTGGACGGCCTGATCATGCTGGCCTGGTTGCTGCGCTGGTATCCGCATGTGAAGGTGCCGGTCAACAATGTCCTGATGGGCTTTCGCCACCTGCAACCCTTTCTGGCACCACTGAATCGTTACGCCTCGGAGCGTGATATGTCCCGCGTCCTGCATGAAAGTTTCGCCGACGATGCGGCGATGCTCGTCTTCCCGGCCGGCCGTACATCCAGAAAACAGGGTGGCCAGCTCCGCGACGGGCCGTGGGGCAAGATGGTGGTGCGCATGGCCCGGCAGCACGGTCGCTCCATCGTGCCGGTATTCCTGGGCACTCGGAATTCCAGGCGTTTCAATGCGGTTTCGGCCCTGCGTCGAGGCCTGGGGCTGGGTATGAACCTGGAAATGCTGCTGCTCCCCAGGGAGATGCTGTATCGAGCACCCCGGAACAACGACTTCTTTGTCGGTGCGCCGCTGCAAGCGGACCGGCTGACCACCCTCGGCGACGACGACCGGGCTCGGGCGGCGGCATTGAGAACCCTCTGCTATCAGATGGCTTCGGACATGGGCGGTGCCTTATGAGTGAACTCCTAGCCCCGATCACGCCCAGCGAATTACAGCGCGAGCTTGACGGCCTCGAGCCCATCGGCCGCGTGGGCAATCTCGAGATCCACATCATTGACGGCGATGCCTTTCCGGCCACTCTGATGGAGATTGGCCGCATCCGGGAAAGCGTGTTCCGGGAGGTCGGTGCCGGGCGCGGTGTCGACTGTGACCTGGACGAACTGGACCGCGGCCCACTGGCCTATCGCCAGCTCCTGGTATGGGACCCGGAGCACCTTGAGCTGGTCGCCATGTATCGCTATCAACTGGCTGCGCGCAGCC
Source organism: Natronospira elongata (assembly GCF_034931365.1). Lineage (NCBI taxonomy): Bacteria > Pseudomonadati > Pseudomonadota > Gammaproteobacteria > Natronospirales > Natronospiraceae > Natronospira > Natronospira elongata. Next base: position 7,276 of record NZ_JAYGII010000035.1, on the reverse strand, counting down.
AGACGCACGGTGACCAACTCCTACGGACATCGAGACTGTTCGACTACTCCCCGACCTTTCGGCGGGACTATCTGCCCCGGAGCATCGAACTCGGCCGCTCCGTGGTCAATCCCGACGCCCGGCGCCGCCGGCAAGGCTTTTTCGCACTCTGGAGCGGCCTCGGTGCCGTGCTCAGGAGCCATCCGGAGATTCGCTACTACTTCGGTAACGTCTCACTCTATCGCAACATGCCGGAGGCCGCCCAGCAGGCCACCGTGGCTTTCCTGGAATCAAGCTACGCGGCCCCCGCTCCCCTGCTAACCGCCAAGGCGGGCTTGCGCTACCGGCCACAGGGGCCGGATGCCGAGGCTGCCGGCCGATCCGAACCACCCGACAACCCACGAGGAAGGATCAAGGCCCTCCGGGCGCTCCTGTCCCAACACGACGGGCAGATACCGCCGATTCTGCAGTCCTATATGGGCCTGGGTCTGGGTATCTACTTTGGTGAAACCGCCCTGGACAGGGACTTCGGTGATGCACTGGAAGTGGGAATCGTGGTGCCGATCAAATCCATCGGCTCTGACATTCTGGAACGATTCGTCAATAGCTAGGGATTGCTCCCGGTCTCAGTGATCTTTCTTGTTGTCAGCCTCATCCTGATCGCCTGAATCAGACTGATCCTTCTCAGAGGACTGCTGTGAAATCTGGCGGGAGATCTTCTCTGCCAGATCCTCGGTCCATTGTTCGTCCGCTTCGTCCGCGCTCTTGTCCTGAATCAGCCCCCCGAGGGTGTCGAAATTGCGCTCCAGGGAACTGCAGCAGCGACAAAAGACCACATGTGCCCGCAGACGCAGACGGGTCGTCCAGCGCAGCTCCTCATCCCGGGAGCGGGACAACAACTCACTGGCTTGACGACAATTCAACACTCGCCCGTCTCCCGGAATCCATCCACCATGCGAAACAGCACCGTCCTGGCGCGATGCAAGAGTACGCGAGCATTGGCCGGGCTCACGTCCAGGGCCTCGCAGATATCGTCGTAGCTGAAACCATTCATCTCACGCAGCACCAGGGCCTCTCGCTGCTGTTCGGGCAAGCGCTCCAGGTGAATCCGAAAGCAATTGCGCAGTTCCTCGGATTCCAGCAGGCCCTCGGGCATTGCACTGCCCCAGTCGGAGACCGGCGTCTTCCAGTAACCCCGCTGATCAAAGAGATCATCAAGCGACTCTTCCCTGATTGGCTCTCGCCGTCGCTTGTCCTGTCGATTGGTCTTGCGAAGATGGCTGCGAGCCCGGTTGGCAACAATGGAGATCAGCCAGGTACCGAGGGCGGAACGCCCTTCGAAGCCCTTGATGTTGCGGACCACTGAAATCCAGCATTCCTGAACGATGTCATCCGCCGCATCCTCTCCCGCAATGGCCGAAGCCGTGCGTCGCATCCTGGGTGCGTAGGTCTTCACGGCCTTGCGAAAAGCTTCGGGATCCCCGGCGCGCAGTCCCTCCAGAAGATCCGGCTCCGACTGAGTCTCGCTCATGGACGGAATCCCCGACGGTCGAGTAAATGCAGGCTGTTTTGCATTGTGCTTTTCCCGATGGATGAGCCGAATTCCGGCACCGCCCTGCGATGGCCGGAATGTCCCATCGGGAAAGGATAACTCGATCAGGGCGGACAATGCGAACCTCCACTCTACACCGGCATGGCACCGTTCCCATTTTGACGCTTGGCGGGGCGTCACCGTTACAAGCCTCGCGCTTGTAACGGCGCAGGATCACTGTCGTCCCCTGTCCACCTGCGAGAATGACTCGCTGCCAACTGGAGAAGCACATGACCGCCGAATACCGAATTCAGCAAGATCCCGTCACACTGGACAATGCAGACGAGAAGGTAAAACCCCTGTTGCAGGACGCCAAAGACACGCTGGGTTTTGTGCCCAGCATGTATGCACACATGGCCAAGGCCCCCGGCGTACTGAGCAGCTATCTGCACGGTTACGAGTACTTTCGTGAGCTCTCCGGCTTCGAGCCCGCCGAGCAGGAAGTGATTCTCCTGACCATCAGCCGGGCCAACGGCTGCGCCTACTGCATGAGCGCCCACAGCATGATCGCCGAGCAGGTCTCCCAGGTTCCGGCCGACACCCTGGCCGCGCTGCGCAACGACGAAGCGATTCCCGATCCCAAACTGGCCGCCCTCAGCCGTTTCACCCGAGTCATGTTCGACAGCCGCGGCCGGCCGGACCCAAAGTCCGTGGAGGCATTTCTCAATGCCGGTTATCAGGAAAGCCACATCATGCAGATCGTCCTGGCCCTGGCGGTCAAGACCCTGAGTAACTACGCCAACCACCTGAATCATCCCGAACTGGACCAGGCTTTCGCCGGCCACAAATGGGAGGGCTGATACTCGGATTCCCCTGGTGGCAGGCCATCACTGTCACCAGGGCATGGCCCACTCCTACGAGCCCTGCCGCTTTCGCCACTGTCCGGGCCGCTCGCCAAAGGTCCTGAGAAACTGACGGCTAAAAGCCGCCGGCGAGCGATAGCCCACGGCCTCGGCGATGGCATCCAGCGACTCGCCAGAATCCCGAAGACGCTGGGCGGCCAACTGCATCCGCCAGTGGCTGACATAGTCCCCAGGCGTCGTGCTCATGATTTCACTGAAATGGCGGGCGAACGCCGAGCGGGACATGCCCGCACTCTCGGCCATCAGCTCCAGCGTCCAGGCCCTGGCAGGATCACCATGAAAGGCGTTCAGCGCCCGACTCAAGCGGCGGTCCCGCAGGGCCATGAGAAACCCTTTGGTCTCGGATCGCTGAGCAAGCAGCCGCAGGACCTGAATGAACAACAGCTCGGTCATGCGGCTGCTCACGGCCATGCTGCCCGGGGCCTCATTCAATGCTTCATGACAGAGCAGCCGAGTGGTGTGATCCAGCCATGGCTCGACCGCCCGCTCCTCCCGCGTCAGCAAGATCATTGCGGGCAGTTGCCGCCAGAGGGGGTGACTGCTCATCTGCTCGAACTGGAAGGCCCCACAAACGATGTCCACGTCCGGCTCGCCGCCATCGACCGGAAACACCGACTCCCCCATCCCGCTGCGACGCAAGACCTCCTCGCCCGGCAGGCAGCTGACGCCGGGCCCACTCACAACACGGTGGCTGCTCATATGGGGAAGAATGACGCAATCGCCGGCCCGCAAGTGGACGGGCGGCTGATCTTCGGCCTGCTCAATCCAGGCTTCACCGCTCTCCAGGATATGGAACGCGGCTCCCTGACCTTCCGGGATCTCCATGCCCCACTGCCGGCCAAAGCACTGGCGAAAGAAAACCTGGCCCCGGAGACGAACGTGGGCCAGCACCGCACTCAAGGCATCCATCAGCAACTCCGCGCCCCATCCGGGGCCTGAAATGGACGAAATAGCATTTTTTAAACACCAAAGAAGCTTAACCGTCCTCCCTGTCGCTTGCAAGATAGGGCCGTCTGGATAACACAGAGGAGGAATCCGACATGACCAAACTGAGCGAAACCCGAAAAAGCCTGATTGCGACCGCCCTGTTGAGCGGCCTGATGATCGCCGGCACGGCCCAGGCCGGCCTCCCCGATCCGGGGGTGGATTTCACCGCCGATGACACCGCCCTGGTGGTGACCGACCCGCAGAACGACTTCCTGCATGAGGACGGCGTTGCCTGGGGCGTTGTGGGCGAGAGCGTTGAGGAAAACAACACCATCGAGAACCTGGAGTCCCTTTTCTCCACGGCCAAGGATGTGGACCTGCCGGTCTTCGTCTCCCCCCACTATTACTACCCCCATGATCATGAGTGGCATTTCGGCGGTGCCCTCGAGCACCTGATGCATGAAATCGGCATGTTCGACCGGGACCATCCCCTGGACACCGACAACTTCGACGGCTCCGGCGCCGACTGGCATGCAAGCCTGGAACCCTATATCGAGGACGGTAAGACCGTGGTGACCAGCCCGCACAAGGTCTACGGCCCGGAGTCCAATGACCTGGTGCTGCAACTTCGCAAGCGGGGAATCAACAAGGTGATTCTGGCCGGCATGTCCGCCAACCTCTGCACCGAGAGCCACATGCGTGCCCTGGTGGAGGCCGGGTTCGAGGTTCACGTGGTTTCCGATGCCACTGCCGCCGCTACCCTGCCTGACATGGACGGCCATGAAGCGGCCATGACCAATGCCCGCATGATCGCCAATGGCCTGGCCGACACGGAAACGACCGTGGAAGCCATGAAGGCCCTGCGCTGATCAACAAGCGCATGACGGCAGTCTGATACGACGCCGGCATCCAAATGGATGCCGGCGTTTTCCTCTGCTTACTCGGCGGGCACCGTTCTTTCGCTCGCCCAGCGGCGCAGGTCCTCAATGGCCTCGCGTCGAACCACGGACAGGGGCCGGGTGCCGGTAATGGCATTGTGAATATCGTCGGTGGTCGGCGACCGGCCCTCGGCATGGGCGGCATAGCAGGCTGAGACCACAGCCTGTTCCAGCTCGGCACCCGAATAGCCCTCGCTGGCCTCGGCCAGGCTGGCGGTATCGAAGTCATCCGGATTCAATTCGCGGCGCTTGAGATGGATGCGCAGCACTTCCTCGCGGGTCTCGCGGATGGGCAGGTCGACAAAGAAGATCTCATCAAAACGGCCCTGGCGAACCATCTCCGGAGGCAGGGCTTCTATGTCATTGGCGGTGGCACAAATGAACACCGGCTTCTTGCGCTCCGCCATCCAGGTGAGAAAGCTGCCCAGCATCCGCTGGGAGGTGCCACCGTCATTGCTCGAGGTGGACAGGCCCTTTTCGATCTCATCCAGCCACAGCACACAGGGGGCCATCAATTCCGCGCTGGCCAGAGACTCGCGCAGATTGCGCTCACTCTCGCCGTGGTAGCGGTTATAGAGGGCACCGCAATCCAGACGCAGCAGCGGGACACCGAACACCCCCGCTACTGCACGGGCGGCCAGGGACTTGCCGCAGCCCTGCACACCGAGCAGCAGCATGCCCTTGGGCAGATCCAGGCCCGGCGGCGGCTCGCCCTTGGCAAAGATCGGGGCCCGCTGCTCCAGCCAGCGCTTGAGCCGGGCCAGACCGGCAACACTGGAAAAGCGCTCGGTCTCCATCTCGAAGGTCAGCACGCCACCCGGATCCAGCATCCGGAACTTGGCTTCCATGACGCCGGGCAGGTCCTCTTCACCCAGGGCCCCGTCATTCCAGATGGCGTTGCGGGCCAGGCGGCGGGCGTCCTTCATGGGCAGACCCCGCAGATTACTGATCAGCAGTTCCAGCGCCCGGCGGCTGGCCCTGACTCTCTGCCCCTGGTTGTGGTCGCTCCAGGCCTGCCCCTCTTCACGGACCATGTAATCCAACTCTTCATCGCTGGGCAGCGACAGATCGAACGGCGTGGCCAGGGCCTGCAGCTCGCGGGGCAGTTCCAGACGCGGGCTGACCAGAATCACATTGGGAGAACCCGGCGAACCGGCACGGGCAATCTCACGCAAAAGGCGCGCGTGCACGGGATTATCCAGATAGGGATGAAAATCCAGCAGCAGGAATATCCCCGATGTTCCCCGGTTGCGGATATGGCGCAGGATTTTCTCCGGGGAATCGGTATCCGGTGGGGCCTCGATATCCATGTCCAGGCGTTCCAGGCCCGCGGCGGCGGTCCAGCGAAACATGGGCCGAACCACCTCTCGCAGCACATGCTGAAACAATTGTTCCACCCGGGGCTCATCCCGGGTCTCGATGGTAATCAGGCCATTGCCGGCCCGTAACTGGACGGCCAGTTCATGCTTGTCATTACTCAGACTGCCCTTGGGCGCCTTCACCGCCGTATTCATTATCCCCGCTCCCCTTTATCTCTGCTTTTATCCCGCCTTGTCCTCGGGCATGCCCAGCACATCGGTCTTGATCCTTGCGATCTCGTCGCGCAGGGTCGCCGCTTCCTCGAACTCCATATTGCGGGCGTGCTCGTACATCTGCTTCTCAAGCTTCTTGATCTTCTGCATGGCCTGCTGGGGGCTCATGGCCTCATAGCGCCGCGCGGTTTCGGCTACCCGACGGGCCCGCTCCACCGCCGGTGCGCGGTCGGCATAGGCCCCCTCCATGACATCGGCCACCTTCTTCTGGATGCCCTTGGGGGAAATGCCGTGTTCGGCGTTGAAGGCTTCCTGCTTTTCCCGCCGCCGCCGGGTCTCGGCAATGGCCCGCTCCATGGAGCCGGTCATGTTGTCGGCATAGAGAATGGCGGTCCCGTTCACATTCCGCGCCGCACGCCCCATGGTCTGGATCAGCGAGCCCTCCGAGCGCAAGAAGCCTTCCTTGTCGGCGTCCAGGATGGCCACCAGGGAGACTTCGGGTATATCCAGGCCCTCACGCAGCAGGTTGATGCCCACCAGGACATCAAACTCGCCCAGGCGCAGATCCCGGATCAGCTCCGTGCGCTCCACGGTGTCGATATCCGAGTGCAGATAACGCACGCGGATATCGTGCTCGGCCAGGTATTCGGTGAGATCCTCAGCCATGCGCTTGGTGAGCGTGGTCACCAGCACCCGCTCGCCGGCATCCACCCGCCGGCGGGCCTCGGACAGCAGATCATCCACCTGGGTCGAGGCCGGGCGTACATCCACCACCGGGTCCAGCAGACCGGTGGGCCGCACCACCTGCTCCACCACCTGACCGGAATGGCGCTTTTCATAGGGCCCCGGCGTGGCCGAGATAAACAGGGCCTGGGGCATCAGACGCTCGAACTCCTCGAACTTCAGCGGCCGATTATCCAGCGCCGAGGGCAGGCGGAAACCGTACTCCACCAGGGTTTCCTTGCGCGAGCGATCGCCCTTGTACATGCCGCCGAGCTGGGGGATGGTGACATGGCTTTCATCCAGTACCAGCAGGGCATCATCCGGCAGATACTCGAACAGGGTCGGCGGCGGCTCCCCCGCCGAGCGACCCGACAGGTGGCGGGAGTAGTTCTCGATCCCGCTGCAGTAGCCCAGCTCATGAATCATCTCCAGATCAAAGGTGGTGCGCTGCTCCAGGCGCTGGGCCTCGACCAGCTTGTCCGCCTTGCGCAATTCCTCCAGGCGCTCGGCCAGCTCCACCTTGATCTTCTCCATCGCCTCCAGCAAACGCTCGCGGGGGGTCACATAGTGGGTGGTGGGATAGATGGTGAAACGCGGCACCCGCCGCAGCACCTCGCCGGTAAGCGGATCAAAGAGACTGAGATTCTCGATCTCGTCGTCAAACAGCTCCACCCGCAGGGCCTCGCGCTCGGATTCGGCCGGGAAGATGTCGATCACCTCGCC
>NZ_JAYGII010000034.1:0-20851 GCF_034931365.1 Natronospira elongata | reverse complement strand
CCCGGCAGCACTGCCTTCTCCCCGGAATCCGAGCCCACCGCCATTGCTTCCCACAAAGACGTGGAGGCCTTTATCGAGCGCTGGCGCGACACAGGTGGCGGCGAGCGGGCTAACTACCAGCTTTTTCTGACCGAACTTTGCACCTTGTTGGAGCTGCCGCAGCCGGACCCGGCCAGCGACGATACCGGCGAGAATGCCTATGTTTTCGAGCGTCGCGTCACGAGCCGCAACCCGGATGGTAGCGAGAACCGAGGCTATATTGCCCTCTATCGTCGCAACCACGCTGAATACACCCACCTCCCTAATGGGTTAAATCCGGTCGTTCGGCAGCTCTGCATGCGGGTGATGTCCGACCGAAGACACTCTTGTTGCCGGAAGAACCAGTTTCGTGGGCCGAAGTTGTGGATTGCTCCCCGATTGCGGTCGTTTCGGGCACAGCCAGGCCGCCTTGTGTGGTAGATCTGGCGTCATTCGGGGATCATGAAGATTGGCGTAGCCGGGGTCGGGAGCAAGGTATGGCGACGCCCAGCCGTAAGCTTGCGCTCCCGTTTGGCGTGAAGGTCGAATTGCAGCCGGTTTGCCGGGTGCGTCTAGTTTAGAATGGCGATGGCCGGCTACTAGGAGCTACTTGACGTATCGGTTGCTCCTTTGTGTATTTTAGCGTAACCCATTGATTTGGCTCTAAGGAGTGTGTCTGTGTCGAGGTTGACGGACTTATTGCGACAAGTTGAGGGCAAGGATCGGCAGTTGGCTGAGGATCTTCAGCGGGAATTTGCGCAACTGAGCAAGCGGCGAGCGTTTGGATTGAATTTCGAGCGCCATGTACCGGAAACCGTAGAGTTGCCGGGGCGGCCGGTTCGGAGGGGTGACAAGGTCCGTTTTCTGGCTGAGCGGGGGGAGCCCGCAGGCAGCGTGGATCGCCGCTTGTGGCGTGTGGTCCGGGTCCGTTCGCAGGGAAAGCATCGAGTGGCTGAGCTGGCGCGCCGGGATAGTGCTGAGGCGGAAATCGAGAAGGCTACACGGGCGGTGGATAACCTAGTCGTCGTGGCCGAGTTTCGTGATCCAATTTATCCGGGCTTTAAGTCTACCGGCCGCGTGGAGCGTGGGGGTGATAAGCCGTTTCATACGGTGATAAATTCTGAGAATTATCATGCCTTGCAGGCGCTACTTTATACCCATGAAGGCAAGCTAGACGCGATCTATATCGATCCACCATACAACAGTGGCGCGCGGGACTGGAAATATAACAACGATTATGTCGATGGTGACGATTCATACCGCCACTCCAAATGGCTCGCAATGATGGAGCGTCGGTTGAAGCTCGCTCGGCGATTATTGAATCCGGACGATTCTGTTCTGATTGTGACGATTGATGAAAAAGAAGTCTTGCGGCTAGGTTTATTGCTAGAGCAGATTTTTTCTGAATGCAGAATACAAATGATCAGCACTCAGATAAATCCTGCGGCTGTCGCCAGAGCTGGGCAATTCGGCCGGAGTGATGAGTATCTGTTTTTCATATTTGTGGGGGATGCATGTCCTCAACGTCAGCCGTTGAGCCGTGAGTGGGTTTCTGCTAAAGGACGAACACATACAGGAAAACCACGCTGGGACATGCTACGACGGTCGGGGACGAATGCTGAGCGTGCACATTCTCCTAAATGTTTTTATCCGATTTACATCGATCCAAACGGACCCAAAGTTCATAGCGTAGGTCAACCGCTTGAACGTGGATGTCATGAGGCGCCCCCAGTAGAGGGTGTTGTCCCGGTGCTGCCTATTCGACAAGATGGAAGTGAAGGGAACTGGCAGTGGGCGCCAGAGACTTTCCGAAAACGACTTTCACAGGGACGTGTTCGAATAAGTGGAAACGCAAAGCGGGGTTATGTTGTTTCGATCCTTAAAGATGGTGAGTATAGAAAAATTCAAGAAGGGGATTTTATTGTCACCGGTCGAGGGCCCGATGGTTCAATGATTGCCGAAGCGAAGCAATCAAACAGGATTGTCGCAATACCAGGTACGCAATGGAGAATTGGTTCCCATGACTCCACTCAGTACGGATCAAGGTTGCTGTCGAAAGTTCTTACCGACCGGAGGTTTCCATTCCCGAAGTCTCTTTATGCTGTTGAGGACGCGCTCCGGTTTTTCGTAAGTAACAAGCCGCAGGCCGTAATATTGGACTTCTTCTCTGGCTCTGGTACCACTGCACACGCAATTCTGCGACTAAATAGACAGGATGACGGCCGCCGGCAATGTATCAGCGTGACCAATAATGAGGTTTCAGCTGATGAGCAGAAGTTGCTTCGGGAGCGAGGACTACGACCGGGGGATCCAAAATGGGAGGCATTGGGCATTTGTGAATATATTACCAAACCACGTATTCAAGCAGCAATTACCGGCAAGACCCCGGAGGGGCAGCCGATCAAGGGGGATTACAAGTTTACCGATGAGTTTCCCATGGCTGATGGTTTTGAGGAGAATGTCGAGTTCTTTGATTTGACTTACCATGCGCCCCGACCCGTGGCCCATCACCGTGAGTTTGCGGCGATTGCGCCACTCTTATGGATGAAGGCAGGTGCGGAAGGGCGGCGCATCGATAAGCCGTGTGATGAATTCGATGTTGCGGACACCTATGGGGTGCTATTCGACTTAGACGCGATGCATGGGTTTATCGAGATGATCAAGCAGACTGACTCGGTGCGCATGGCATTTGTAATTACCGATGATGACCGCGGGTTCCAATCGGTCTGTGGCGAGCTTCCTGCACGCGTCGAGGCGGTGCGCCTATATGAGTCGTACTTGAGCAATTTCGTAATCAACGCAGGGCGGGAGTAGGTCGATGCGCTATACGCTGAAGGATTATCAGGATGATGCAGTAGCCGACGTACTGGATCGCTTGGAGCGTGCGCGCGACGACTGGAAGAAACGGCAGTCGCCGGCCGCCTTCTCTCTGACGGCCACTACGGGTGCGGGCAAAACGGTTATGGCCGCAGCTGTCATTGAGGCGCTATTTGACGGCGATGCTGATCATGATTTTGAGGCTGATCCAGGTGCAGTGGTGCTGTGGTTTACCGATGACCCAGCGCTGAACGAGCAGACCCGCTTTCGGCTGATGGCGGCTGCGGACCGCCTGGCAGTCGAATCGCGGCTTAAGGTGGTCGGGAACAGTTTCAACCAGGAAAAGCTCGAGCCGGGGAAGGTATATTTTCTCAATGCCCAGAAGCTGGGCAAGAATTCACGTTTGGTGCGCGGTGCGCCGGAGCCCGATCCCGACGATACGCAGCAGAATCTAAGTCACCTGCCGCCGCCCGATACGCGAGCGTTCACTATGTGGGACACGCTTCGCAATACCATCGAGGATGAGAATTTGACTTTGTATCTGATCCTCGATGAAGCCCATCGTGGCATGAAGAAACGCACGAAAGACGACAATGCGGAGCGAGCCACTGTCGTGCAGCGGCTGATCAACGGGACCAACGGGGTGCCGCCAGTGCCGGTAGTTTGGGGTATTTCAGCTACGGTGGAGCGTTTTAACCAAGCCATGGCTCAGGCCGAAGGTCGTACGACTTATCCCAATGTAGTGGTGGATGCTGCGCGTGTACAGGAATCTGGCTTGCTGAAGGATGATATCCGCCTGGAGTTTCCTACCGAAACAGGTCAGTTCGATACGGTATTGCTCGGCCGTGCGGCCCGAAAGGTCAAAGAAGCGACGCAACTCTGGACCGAATATGCCGAAGGCGAGGGCGTCGAGGAGTCTGTGGTGCCACTGCTGGTAGTGCAGGTACCGAACAAGCCCTCCGATGATTTGCTGCTGTCGGCATTCAAGACCATACAAGAAGCCTGGCCGGGGCTGGAGCCAGATGCCATGGCGCATGTCTTCGGCGAGCATCAGACCATCGATCTGGGCGGATTTACGGTGCCGCATGTGTCGCCTGAACGGGTGCAGGATGACGCCCATATTCGGGTGCTGTTTGCGAAGGATGCGATTTCCACCGGCTGGGACTGTCCGCGGGCTGAAGTGCTCGTGTCGTTCAGGCCGGCCAAGGATCAGACGCACATCACGCAATTGCTTGGCCGCATGGTGCGCACGCCACTGGCACGACGCGTGCCTGGCAATGATGTGCTTAACTCCGTGGAATGCCTGTTGCCGCATTTTAATCGCAGTACGGCCAGCTCGGTGGCCGAGGTGCTGCTTGGCACCACATCTGAGGGGGATGATGGTTCCGGCGGCACCGGCGGCGGGGAAGGGCGCCGGGTGTTGTTCAAGCCGGTTGATATGCTACCGAACCCGAATGTCTCCGAAGCCGTATGGGAGGCTTTTGATCGAGTGCCCTCGCAGACCCTGCCTCGAAAGGCCGCACGACCAGTTCGCCGGCTGGCGGCCCTGGCCCAGGCGCTGTCGCGCGATGGTTTGCGCGAAAATGCGATCAAGGAGGCCTACGAAAAGCTCTGTCTGCGTCTCGACGGACTGGCAACGGAGTACGAAGCGGAGGTGGATGAGCACATGGACGCGATTCTGGAGGTTCACGGCGAGACCATCGTGGCTGGGGTATCGGAGCATGAGGTTTTGCGAGCAGGAACTTTCGTCGAGCTGGCTGATGATCGTGCTGTAGAGGCCGAGTTTCGAGATGCACGCCGGATTCTGACCCCAGAGCTGGCCAAACGATATGCCGACCATATTGCGACGGATGACTATGACGGCTTGTTCGATGCGCATGTCAAAGTGTCGGGTTTGGCTAGAATTGAGGACGTGCCGCACGAACTGGACCGTACGGCAGACAAGCTGGCCAGAGAATGGTTTGCCGAATACCGCAAGGCTATCAAGAAGCTGTCCGATGAGCGCCAGGCAGCCTATGCCGAGATCAAAGGCATGTCTCGCGATCCACAGGAGATTGGCATTCAGCGGCCGCGAACAAGGACGGAATCGGCCGCAGATGGTGATGGCAATGCCGTGGAGACCCGTGCGCAACACCTGATGAGTGACGAGGCGGGCGAGTTTCCGATTGGCTCGTTGAACGAGTGGGAGGTGCAGGTGTTGGATTCGGAAATGAAAGATCATGATTTCCGCGCTTGGTATCGTAACCCCTCGCGAGCCTCAGAAGATGCGCTTGCCATTGCTTACTGTGATGCTCAAGATAACTGGCGACGCATGTGCCCGGACTTTTTGTTCTTCCACGGCGACGATGATGACATCAAGGTCTCCATCGTCGATCCGCACGGCCATCACTTTGCCGATGCACTTTATAAGCTGCGCGGCCTAGCTAGCTTTTCCGAAGAGCTCGGCGACGCCTTCCATCGCATCGAAGCCGTGGCGCGCATGGAGGATGAAACGCTGAGGGTGCTTGATCTCAAAGACCAAAAGGTTCGAGAGGCAATTGATGCGGCAAATGAAGCCAAGGCCCTGTATTCGTCGGGACTGGCCAGCGACTATTTATGAAAAGACTCCATATTGCCGCGTGGAAATAGATGAGATTTAATTGAGAATAGCGGAAATGCCTATTTTTTAATTATCATTGCGTGGAAATTGCTGACTTGGAAGAACGCTCGCTATTTGGGATCTGTGCTTCAGAAGCTTAGTGAAAGAACCACATGTCCAAGGGCGTTCTACTTGTTTTCTGAAGGTCGTGAGCAAGGACGGAGTTTCTAAAAATCATCAGGCTTATTATGGCTTCTGCGTTTAGACTTGATGATTAAGAAGAGAATACGGGTAAACCGCCAAAACGCCAAGCCAGTATAAACAGCCAGAATTAGCCACAAAACAGCATAGGCATGTGATGGTACAGCTTTGAAATAACCAACCAAAGACCAGACGCTAAATAAAAATGCGCCGCCAATAGCCCGGGATAGATAGCTGATTACTTGGCCGGTTAGCTCTATTGCGTCAAGGTGCTGCCAAACTTCGGTATTTCTCAGGCTGAGGAGCACTGCCTTGGAGGTTGCCAAAAAGCCGGTTAGGATCGCGCCAAAAGTCAATGATGATCCGAGCAGTTCGTTATGGGGCATTGGTAATAGAAAGTGCCAATACCATCCGGCGAGTGCCGAGGTCACGGCAATCACTTCAGGATACCAACCTTCCCATAATCCTATGAGTCGATCTTTATTCATCACCATCACATGTGGCGGCGCCAACCACGGTGCGCACGGAGCAATGCATTCCAGCGTTCTTCGGTCGGATACCGTCGGCCTTCATCCATTTCAAGATCACCGAATTCTTGGCTCAATTTTGGCTCTATGAGGTCAATAACCTCTACTACATCGTCTGGATCCTTGGCAGATACTCGGATCTTGGATACAGCTTCATCATCCTCTGCCCTGATGCTTCTTAGCCAATCAATGGTTCGTTGGATCATGTTGTCATTGAGGCCAGCGTCTCGAGCGGCATGGCCCATACCGACCGTGACCTCTAATACTCTGCCTCCAAAGTTATCGAAGTTACCTATGGAGCGTCCTACTGCGGAATTTCTGGCCCGGCCTGGAACCAGGTCTGTGTTTATTCGAAACTGAAGTTTTCTACGTATTGGCTTGTTCTGGAGCCTCTGCTCAGCATCCGGATCGAACCTAGGTTCGAGCTTGTAATTGTTATCTGGAACGTCATCGACGTTGCTTAGGTATTCGCCAATACGTGCAGACCTCACGCCGTGATGATTGTATTCGACGATGTAATGTTGACTGCGTGGGTCATAGAGAGCTGCGGTTTGTTCAACAAAGGTTTCGTCATCATCCATCCGGATTGGACGAGTGGGCCGATCATGCGATCCGCGCCCTGGGCCGCGCGTCCAGCGGTATTTAGCAAAATCCATGAGCAGAAGCCCATCTCGCTCAATAAACTCCTCAAGACGAACTTCTGTTTGGTGGCAGAGTATTACTCGGTCAGCAAGATCCCAGCCGTCTACCCGTCGAAGAAGTTCTTCAGGGGGAGCGGTTCTGCGATTCATGGGGGCATGCCGATAGAGGTGAACGCGGATTCCGTCCATAGAGTCTCCAGCATCTTGAATCCAATACAGGGAATATAGCACAAAGACCTGAAGCATCAACCGCACCGCACAAACAACGAAGACACCCACCTCCCTAGTAGGTCAGATCTAACGAGTTGGCAGCCCTGTAAGCGGGTGGTCTGCGACAGACGATCCTCTTGGGCCAGAAGTACCCGTTTCCCGGGCTGGAATGGCAGGTTACTGCTCAATTGGGGTAGTTCCGGGCACAGCCAGGCTGCCTTGGGCGGCAGTTTGGGTGTTATCCCGGGAGATTGAGAGTCGGTTAGCCCGGTTCGGGGAATAGCGTCCTGGCGAAGCCCAGTCCCTTCAGAAAGCTTCGCCCGAATTGTTCCGCCGCTACCTTGATGTCCGAGGCTCTGCCCACGGCATGGTGGAATTTGAGACGCTGGCCCCGGCGAATGGCTCTGAGCCAAGTTCTGGCGTCGATCTCCAGGCGATCCAGGATGGGTGGCAGATCCTCCGGTATCGCGCCTCGCTTGCCTTCCCGCACAATGCGCCCGCTCCAGTCCACCAGCTCGATGTAATCGTCCAGGGAGAAGGGTAGGCCGTCTGGGCCGTTCCAGCGTTCGTCGCCGGCGAAACCAAGCAGTCGGGGCCCGTTTTCCGGGGGGGTTCGGTCTTTGAGGGCCATCACTTCGCGGATGCGTTAATGAATGGCGGTGAAGTCGGACTGTTCCGGTGTGCGTGCGAACAACTACGAAGACACCCACCTCCCCGAACAACTACGAAGACACCCACCTCCCTGATGGGTAAATACGTCGTTAGGTAGCTCAGCATGCGGATGAGTTCTGACGGAAGGCTCTCTTGTGGGTAGAAAAACCAGTGTCGCGGGCTGAAATGAGAGGTTACTGCGCTGTTGCGGCGGTTTCGGGCACGACCACGCCGCCTTGGACGGCAGATCTGTCATTATCCGGGGAGTTTGAGAGTCGGTTAGCCGGGTTCGGGGAATAGCGTCCTGGCGAAACCCAGTCCCTTCAGGAAGCTTCGCCCGAAGTGCTCGGCCGCGACCTTGATGGCCGAGGCCCGGCCTACGGCATGGTGGAACTGGAGTCGCTGCCCCCGGCGAATGGCCCGAAGCCAGGTTCTCGCATCAATCTCTAGGCGATCCAGGATGGGCGGCAGATCCTCGGGGATTGCGCCTCGCTTGCCTTCCCTGACGATCCGGCCGCTCCAGTCTACTAGTTCAATGTAGTCATCCAGAGAGAAGGGTAGGCCATCCGGGCCGTTCCAGCGTTCGTCGCCGGCGAAATCCAGCAGGCGAGGCCCGTTTTCCGGCGGTTTTCGGTCTTTGAGGGCCATCACTTCGCGGATGCGTTGCTGAATGGCGGTGAAGTCGGACTGTTCCGGTGTGCGGGCGATGGCGGCCCGGATGGGGTTGAGATCCACATAGGCCATGCAGGTCAGTAGGGCGGCCTCATCTAATAGCGCCTGGGACTTGAATCGACCCTCCCAGAACCGACCGGTACAGCCATCCTCGGCATTGGCCTGACGGGCGATGGGTTCGTTCAGGCAGCGCATGAACCAGGACAAGTCGGAGAGCCGTTCCCGCCAGGCCTCAATCTTCTTTTGTGCTGCTTCACTCTCGGCCCGGGAAGTGGTCTGCGCCCTGCGGTAGCGCTGCACCAGCACCGGCAATGAAAACAGTCGATCCCAGCGCTCCATGATCTCTTCTTCAGACCATTCCTCGGCAGTCTCGGGATCCAGGCGCAGCACGAGATGCGTGTGGTTGCTCATCACGGCGTAGCTGCACAGATCGACGGCAAAGAGTTCCGACAGTTCGGTGAGCCGCTCCACGATCCATTCCTTGCGATGCTCATAGGATCGGCCTGTAACGGAATCCACCCCGCACAGAAAGGCCCGCCGCACGCAGCGTGAGACCACATGGTAGTAGGGCGTGGCGTCCAGACAGACGAGTTCCTTTCGTGCTGTGGGCATGGTGGATCCTTTCCGATTGGTACCTGGGGATAGTGTCTGTGATTCGCGTGTGTTTTGGTGTAGGCGTATTCTGATTGGGTATGTCAGAATCAGTGGGGGAAATTCAGTGCCAAATAACTTGCCCGGTAACCATGGGGAGGGTTCCAGGTGATGAAGGTCGTAAGGCGCGGTTTGGATTGGTTCAACGGGGAGATGGAATGAGCCGGGGCGAACTGATTCTCTACCAAAGTGACGACGGATTGGCCGAAATCCAGCTTCGTGTGGAGGGGGAGACCGTCTGGTTGACCCAGGCGGAGATGGCGGAGCTGTTCGCCACCACCAAGCAGAATGTCAGCCTACATATCCGTAACACCCTGAAAGAAGGGGAGTTATCCGAGGCGGCAGTTGTCAAGGAAAACTTGACAACTGCCGCCGACGGGAAGCGCTACCGGGTCAAGTGGTACAGCCTGCCCATGATCCTGGCCGTGGGCTACCGGGTTCGCTCCGCCCGGGGCACCCAATTCCGTCAGTGGGCCACCGCCCATCTGGAGGAATACCTGGTCAAGGGCTTCGTCATGGACGATGAGCGCCTGAAGGAGCCCGGTGGCTGGGATTACTTCGACGAGCTGCTGGCCCGCATTCGCGACATCCGTGCCTCGGAGAAGCGCTTCTACCAGAAGGTGCGCGATCTCTTCGCTCTGTCCAGCGACTACCGGCCCGACGACCACGACGCGCAGACCTTCTTCGCCGAAGTGCAGAACAAGCTGCTCTATGCGGTCACCCGCCTTACTGCCGCCGAGATCGTGGTGCAGCGCGCCGACGCCGCTTCTCCCAATATGGCGTTGACCAGTTGGCAGGGCGCACGGGTGCGTAAGCAGGATGTCACCATCGCCAAGAACTACCTGAGCGCCGACGAGGTGGACACCCTGAACCGTCTGGTGGTGATCTTCCTGGAACAGGCCGAGCTGCGTGCCAAGGAGCGCAAGGACCTGACCCTGAACTATTGGCGCAACAATGTAGATCGGCTGTTGGAATTCAACGAACGGCCGATTCTTGACGGGGCCGGCAGCATCAGCCGCGATCGCATGGAGCAGATTGCGCACGAGCGTTACGAGCAATTTGACGCCCAACGGCGACGGGATGAGGCGCTGGAGGCCGATGCCGAGGAGTTGCGGGAATTGGAGGCGCTGGAGGAGCGGATCAAGAAGGAAAGCGAGCCTTGACGCTTCGCGCACCACGCATCCGGTGACCGAAAATGATACTGGAGTGAAAATTGTCGATAGACCCCACACAATTTACGCCGAACTAGGCCTGGCTGCTGATCAGTGCCCAGGGCAAGGCCGGCGCCCGACCGGAGTTTCTGTACATTGCCTCCGAGCAAGTGGCCGATGACCTTGTTCGGCAGGCCACTGCCATGGGCATCACGGTTCGGCGGGAGCCCGCCAAAGCACTGGCACCGATTACGCGCGAAGCCAGAGAGGGCTTTTCCGCCCATCTCAGGGGCGGGAGTTCCTAACAGCGGAAGCCGAGTGATCCATATGCCGGGTTAACAGGACGAAAAGACGAAGATACCCACCTCGCTCCCGACCATTAGAGAATCGCGCTCTGAACAGTGGTTTTACCAGGGTTCCGCCAGCGGGAATGCATTTTAGATTGTCGGCGCGGATAGAGGGCTGAACTATGAAAAGCCAGGTCTGCATATGTGTATTAGCATCAGTCATGTCATTCGGCGCGTGGGCAGTGGACGACCGCGCTGACCCTTGGGAGCGTGACGAAGATATTTCTGGCGTCGTTGTTGATGTCGAATATTCTAGGCGCGACGATGGGTTCTATCAGTATGACTATGTAATTAGCAATCCTGAGGACAGCAAAGGCATTGTATCTACTTTGTTTGTTGACCTTGAATGCGACCAGGAACTCGATGACCAGGGCTTGCAGGAACAACGTGATGACGACCCAAGAAACATGGGTATTGGAAGACCCGAAGAGCACGGAATAGCCTACACGCCTGCGATAATACGTGCCGACAGGGGTGATTATGGAATTAGCGTGCTTGCCGAGGCGCTCTGGGGCGTCTATATCAAGCCAGGAGAAACCTGGGGCAATATGAGGATTATCAGCCCGTACGGTCCGGGAATGCGCCAATTCAAGGTCGATCCGGCGCTCAATACGGACCCAAGGTACTGGAATTACGACGATGTTGCGCCGGAGGAAATGGAAGAGCTTCCCGGCAAAGAAGATTTTCGAGTCACAGGCGTTATTATCGGGCCAGAATGTCCAGGAGTAACGCCTCCCCCGGACTCGGCTCGTTTCTACTGAGCGAAAGGACGAAGACACTCACCTCGCTAAAGGACCCAAAATTGGTTGACCTGGGGTTCTTGCTGGCTTTGCGCATTCGGTGCAGGCCGTTCTGAGGCGGATTCAGCCGGTTTCTCTGTTCTTTTTCGAGGTGAGGGTAGTATTTGGCGTTTCTCGGGCAGGGGCGAGCCGTCTTGGGCGGCATAGTGAGCGAATCGGTTGAGGTAGGCTGGAGTGGCTAGCCAGGCTCCGGGAAGAGGGTTCTGGCGAAGCCCAGCCCTTTGAGCAAGAAAGAAACCAGACACCCACCTCCCTAATGGGCAACAACCGAGACATCCACCTCCCGGATTAGCTGCGAGCGCGCTTTCGTGGGGTTTCTTTGGGCGTGAGCCCGGGTGGAATGCCCCTTTGATTGTCTTGGAAGGGGGCGACAGTAGAGGAAGCGGCATATCTGGGGTTATTCTCTGGTCGAATCAGCTGGTCTATGTTTTTTACTACCTATAGCCGTTTTGTTGGTTATCTGCCAGGAGCCGCGTGATGCCTGAGTCGTCCAAACAACCCGGGGTCATGATCCTGCGGGAGTGGCGCGGGGTGACCCGCACGGCGGACCGGGAGGCCTATGTCGAGTACCTGCATGAAACCGGGCTTGGGGACTACGCGGCCACGCCGGGTAATGCCGGGGTGCTGCTGCTGTGCCGGCCACTGGACGCGGGGCGCACGGAGTTCGTCACCCTGACGCTGTGGCGTGACATGGACGCGATCCGGGCCTTTGCCGGCGAGGACACGACACGGGCGCGCTATTACCCGCGTGATGCCGATTTCCTTGAAGCCCTGGTGCCGACGGTCAATCACTACGAGGTCGTGCACCGCGACAAGTTGGGGCGCCGGCGGTTCTAAGGCCGGGTTCAGCGCTGGTGCGTGCCGTCAGGCCGGCGGCCGGGCGCAGCGCCCCAGACGAATGAGTCCATCGACAGCGTGCCGTCGGTCATGCCGCCTTCCAGCAAGACACCCGTCTCTTCCACCTCGGCCGCGCCCAGGGCGACCAGCAGCGGCAGGTAGTGCTCCTCGGTGGGGTGGGCCCGTTCCGCGTGCGGGGCGCGGTCACGGTAGTGCACAAGGGCATCGACATCGCCGCCTGCCACGGCGTCATGGATCCAGTCGGCAAAGATCTGCGCGTACTCGGGGTCGTCCACGTGGCGGCGGAATTCGTACAGGTTATGGGTCAGGCTGCCCGAGCCCATTACCAGCACACCGCGGTTGCGCAGAGGCGCGAGCGCCTGGCCCAGGCGAAGGGCACCGGCCGCGTCGCCGCGCTCAGGGACCATGGCGTGATCCTGCAGCCGGACTTTCTGGTGGGGGAAGACTTGCAGCAGGGCCGCCTGGTCGAGCTGCTGCCCGGGTGCCAGCTCGGCAGTCCATGGGGCTCCGCCACCGCCAGCGACACGCCGCCGCGGTCGGTTTCGTGATGGATCGACAGCCTGGCGCTCATCCGCCATGGGCGTACCAGAGGACGGCCAGGTAGTGGCAGGTGCTTCCGGCGATCACGAAAAGATGCCAGAAGAAGTGGGCGTACCGGAGGCGCAGGTCAGCGACAAAGAAAACAAGCCCCGCGGTGTAGGCAATGCCGCCGGCCAGAAGCCAGATGAGGCCCTCCATCGGAAGCAGATGCATTAGCGGTCTGAAGGCGATCACCATCAGCCAGCCCATGCCGACATAGAGGATCACGAACAGGGCCGGGTGAGTCTGGCCACGGAAGATTTTTAGCGCGATGCCCATGAGGGCCAGGCCCCAGAGCACGAGGAGCAGGAGCCAGCCACCCTCGCCCCACAGAATGCCCAGACTGAATGGGGTATATGTGCCTGCAATCAACAACAGGATAGCGGCATGCTCGACCTTCTGGAATATCGCTTTGAAGCGGCCTCCCGACAGGGCGTGGTAGAAAGTCGAGGCGGCGTAGAGGAAAGCCAGCGTTCCCGCAAAGATGCTGGCGCCGAGTGTGAACAGTCCGTCCCCTTCCCGCGTGGCGTGCACGATGAGGTAGGGAGCCGCCGCGAGAATGGCGAGCAGGGCCACACCGTGACTCAGGCTGTTGGCCCGTTCCTCGCCCGGGCTTCGCCGGCGTTTTCCCTTTGTGGTCACCTGAGTCATGAGCCAGTGGTGCCCGTGCTTGCGGTAACCTGAAAATGAAGTCTGCCTTTCAGGGTAGTTGTGTTTCGTAACTGGGGCAAAAATCGACACCTTGCATTGTTTCCAGAATGGCCAGCGGATCCTCCGGCGCCCCGCTTGCCTTCCCGCGCAATCCGGCCGCTCCAATCCACTTGCTCGATTCCCTTATTCCGGCGGTTCGGGTAGATCCCAATCCGCCCTTTTGAACCGAATGGGCTCAACCTCGCCCTCAATCGCCGGAATGGCGGCCGCCTCGATGTCACCCAAATGAAGCTTCCAGGTTTCCTTCTTCGATGGGGCCTGGGTCCGAAACCCGGCCGGGTCCAGCAAGGCCACATTCTTTCCGGGTTCCGGATCCCGAATCGATTCATTGCGAATACTTTGGGCTCCCGCCTCGCGGGCGGCCTCAGCCAGGGCCTGGGTGGCACTGTAATCGTTTGGATTGGTCCACTTGGCTTTGTCTCGATCCAGCGGCGGGCGGCTTAGGTCAGTCTGATATTTCACCGCATAGGACACCGAAAACAGGGTGAGAAGGGATTCCGTGGCCGGCAGTTCCGTCCCCTCGGAAGCCAGGAAAAATTGATACCGGTGGTAGCTCAGCTCCGCCAGCGCCGTGCGCCGGGCTTCGGCCGCATAGAAAAGGCCCCAGGGCGCATGGGGCCGACGAAAGCGGCTGCCTCTTGGATGAGGGGGGCGGTACCGAAACGGGGTCATCAGCAGATAATCCAGGCCCCGGGCCGATTCAGGCACCGGCGGCTTGTTACCTTCGACGAGTTCTTCCAGTCGACTCTGCTCATCCAGGGTGTCGGTGATCCGGCGTGTGCTGGCCTTGAATTGATTCTCGACGGCCCGCCAGAGTGTCCCACTCCCCCACTGGAAATTAGCCCGGAGCTCGGTAGGCGTCCACATAATCCACCGTCGACATCAAACCTTCAATGGAGACAATGCGCTCCGCCGGAACGGCATCCAGGTCCTTGTTGGGGTTCTGCATCCACTGGCGCACCACCTTCTCATCGGACGCACATACAGCATCCAGGCTGCGATACAGGCGAATGAGTGCCAAGGCCAGCTCCCATTCCTTGGAATCCGGCTTTAGGGTCTTATCCCCAGACCTCATTCGGTCCAGGGTGCGTTCGCCCACGCCAATGACCTGGGCCATTCGTTTTTTATCGAGCCCAAGAATCTTCGCCGCCCGAAGAAACGCCGTTGTGACGAGCCGACCATCGCTTGCCGTGCTATGGCGTATGTTCCCCATGGGACACTCCTGCGATATTCGCCATTTGGCTAAATATAGACGATTTATCGCCTTTTGGCGAATTCTCTCTTCACGGGGCGTAGTGGCCCCGGCCTCGGCGCCTTAACAACCCAGACACCCAGGTCCCGAATCAACGGCAAGCGCCTGTTCGTGGGTTTCTTTGGATGTGAACACGGGTGGAATGGGCCCTTGGCTGCGCCCATTACATTCCGGCTCGGTCAGAGGCCCTGAGCGCCGCGGCGTAACCAGTCGTGTACGAAGGCGAGTTTCTCGAGCGCGGCTTTTGAGTGAACGAAGGGGTAAAGATCCGAGAGGCCCATCGATCGATTGATGTGATTGACCCCGATTGTGAGGGTGGCCGCAACATGGATCAGGCGATAGGGGTTCGGTTCCGAATAGGGATCCCAGTTCTGGCCCGGCAGCTCCGGTGAAGACAGGCCCGCCGCAACGAAACTATCGACAATATCTGTCAGATGCAGCAGGTGTGCAGCCGTCTCGGCCCAGTCCTCATGGGGGTGTGAAGAGGCGTAGGTGGTCAGGAAGCGCGTCCGCCAGTCTGCTGGTGGGCCGTTCTCGTAGTGGTTCTGGAGAGCTGTCTGGTAGTCCGCGCGCTCGTCCCCGAACATGGCACGGAAAGCGTCGAGAAAGTCGTCTCGCAGACTCAAGCGCCACCACAGCATGTGCGCAATTTCATGGCGCATATGCCCGATCATGGTGCGATAGGGTTCTTCCAGTGCCTGGCGGCGAGCCGTCACCAGAACCGGATCCATCTCGGCGACACTGACGGTCACCACGCCCTCCGCGTGCCCCATGGGGACCGGTGTCGGCCCTTCGGCGAGCAGGTGAAAAACCGGGCGGGTGCCCGGGTCTTCCGGCCGGAACCAGTGCCAGCGACCAAGATTGTCCAGCACCCAACGCTTGGCGACCTCGGTTTGGGCCCAGTTGGGAATGGCGTTGGGGATGCCGGGGTCCGGGGCCAGGGCGGTCATGGCGCAGGAGCGGCAGAAAGCCCCCTGTTCCGGTGCGATCCAGTTGCAGCCGATGCGCTCCCGGTTGGCACAGAAGGGTGGCATGACCACGAAGGCACGGGCCTGGGGATCATAGGCGACAGGCGTTCCGTCGTTGGTGGCGAGATTGTCGAACCAGAGCTGGCCGGCACCGACCGGATTGGCAAAGACACGCATTTGGCGAGGACTCCTGATTGATCGTGCAGTACGGAGCGGAATCAATCACCGATTCATGCTCCTCCTCCCGCCGTCAGGCGTCAACAAGAATCCCGATCTATCGAGCCAGAAAAGCACCAAGACCCCCACCTTATTGCGAGACCATCCACCGCCAGCGGTGCATCATTTTGCGACCATTCAGCCCTTCCTGCGTCATTGGGAATAGAGCCCGAGCGATCGGGTATATACAAGTTGAACTGCAAGAGGAGCACGCCATGAAACGCCTGCATGTCCATGTCGGGGTCAGTGATCTGGAGAAGAGTATTCGCTATTACACGGCCCTGTTCGGTTCGGGGCCGACGAAGGAGGAGTCTGGATACGCCAAGTGGATGCTGGAGGAGCCGCGGGTCAACTTCGCGATTTCCAGTCGCTGCGGGGAGCCGGGGGTCAGCCATCTGGGCATCCAGGTGGATTCTCAGGAAGAGCTGGCCGAGTTGCGTGCCCGGGCCGAGACGGCCAATGCGGATGGCCTGATTGACGAGGGGCAGACGACCTGTTGCTATGCACAGAGTGAGAAGCATTGGAGCGTGGATCCCCAGGGGGTGGCCTGGGAGCATTTTCTGACTATTGGTGATGCCGAGCAATATGGCGACCATGGCCCGGTGGAGTTGATTGGGGAGGCGGCTGGCGCTGAGCAGGTCCGGACCCGCCGGGCGGGTTGTGGTTGTGGTTGTGGCTGAGGCTGTCATGAGTGATGAAAGCCGGAAGCAGACAGACCGAAGCAGGGCGGCCAGCCGTGAGCTGGCCGCCGCTTACCCACGTTTTCGGGAGGGGTTGCTGGCGTTTCTCAGGAGCAAGCTCAGTGAGCCGGTCGTGGCCGAGGATCTGCTGCACGAGGTTTTCCTGAAGGCTCTCGACGCCCTGGATCGGGGCGCACGCCCGAGCAATCTGCCCGCCTGGCTGCGGACCATTGCGGCCAACGCCCTGACGGATCATTATCGCCGGGCCCGTCCCACGGAAGCGCTGCCGGTCGATCTGGCCGACGATGGGCCGGGCCATAACCAGGCGGAGCAGGAAATGGCCGCCTGCCTGATCCCCTTCATCAACGGTCTGCCGCCCAAGTACCGCCAGGTGATGTACGCGACGACTCTGGAAGGCAAGTCCGGCGCACAGCTCAGTCGTGAACTCGGCCTCACGCCCTCGGCCATCAAAAGCCGCATGGCCCGGGGCCGCGCCATGCTCCGGGAAGCCATCCTGGATTGCTGCCACATCGAGGCCAGTGCCAACGGGGAGGTCCTCGAGTATCGCCGGCGATTCGGAAAGCCCTAGACCGGGCGCGCCACGGAATGGCCCTGACATGGTTTTACGCAAACGCTCATTTGCATTATAATCGCCATTCGACGATTAACGGATCGTGCCTGGAAATGCGCCATGAAAGATTGCTGTGAGCACCCGGACAATCTGGATCTGACGCCGGAGGGTCGGGACGAGGCCCTGGCCGGATATGCCCGGGCGCTGGGGCATCCGGCCCGGGTCAAGCTGTTGCGCCAGATTGCCGGACGCCGGGAGTGCATCAGCGCGGAGCTGGTGGAATCAGTGGGCTTGGCGCAGTCCACGGTCTCTGAACATCTGCGGATTCTGCGCGAGGCCGGGTTGATCGAGGCCGAGCCCCAGCCGCCCCGGACCTGTTATCGGCCGAAGCCAGAGGCCATGGCCCGCCTGCGGGATTTGTTGAACAGCCTGTGAAAGCCGGGGCTGTTTTTTTTATCAAGCGACAATCGTAAATCGACGATAAACGAATTAATGTGGAGAAACCGTTGTGATGGATGAAGGTCAAGCGTCTGTCAGCAAGCGCATGGGGTGGCTGGACCGCTACCTGACCGTCTGGATCTTCCTGGCCATGGCCGTGGGGGTGGCTCTGGGGACGGTGTTTGGCGATCTGCCCGCGACACTGGATGCCATGAGCGTGGGTAATACCAATATTCCCATCGCCATCGGGCTGATCCTGATGATGTATCCGCCTCTGGCCCGGGTGCGTTATGAAGAGCTGCCCCAGGTGTTTCGAGATTGGCGGGTGCTCACCCTGTCGCTGGTGCAGAACTGGGTCATCGGGCCGGTTCTGATGTTTGCTCTGGCGGTGATTTTCCTGCGGGATTATCCCGAGTACATGACCGGCCTGATTCTGATCGGCCTGGCCCGCTGCATTGCCATGGTGATTGTCTGGAATCAGTTGGCGGGCGGTAACAATCAGTATGTGGCCGGCCTGGTGGCCTTCAACAGCCTCTTTCAGTTGGTTTTCTTCAGTGTCTATGCCTGGTTCTTTCTGGCCGTGCTGCCGGGCTGGGTGGGCCTGGAAGGCCAGGTGATTGACGTGGGTTTTGCCACCATTGCCCAGGCGGTGCTGGTGTATCTGGGCATTCCCTTTGCCGCCGGTTTTCTGACCCGTCGCTGGCTGGTGAAACGGCGGGGACGGGAGTGGTATGAGTCCCGCTTCATTCCCCGCATCAGCCCGCTGACCCTGGTGGCGTTGTTATTGACCATCATGGCGATGTTCAGCCTCAAGGGTTCGGCAGTGCTGGAACTGCCCCTGGATGCCCTGCGCATTGCCTTGCCCCTGGGCATCTATTTCGTGGTGATGTTCATGGTGAGTTTTTTCATGGGCCGGCTCATCTCAGCGGATTACCCGCGCACCACGGCGGTGGCCTTCACGGCCGCTTCCAACAATTTCGAACTGGCCATTGCCGTGGCGATTGCCACGTTCGGCCTGGGTTCGGCGGTGGCCTTTGCAACCATCATCGGCCCGCTGGTGGAGGTGCCGGTGCTGATTGCCCTGGTGAATGTGGCATTGTGGCTCAAGCGTCGCTGGTTCACGGGTGAAGAATGGACCGGTGGCGCGGTGGATAGAAACCGGACGGTCAGCGAGACCGGAGGAGGCCAGGACAATGCCTGATTCAAAATCCAAGCCTCGGGGCATCCTCTTCCTCTGCGTGGCCAATGCCGCCCGCAGCCAAATGGCGGAGGGGTTGGCACGGGCGCTGTTACCCGAGACAGTCCGTATTGCCTCGGCAGGATCGAGCCCGGGCCAGCTTGATCCTCGGGCCGTTGCGGTGATGGCGGAGCAAGGCATCGACATCCAACACCATCATTCCAAGTCCGTGGACGAGATACGCCTGGCCGATTTCGATCAGGTGGTGACCCTGTGCGCGGACGAAGTCTGCCCGGTGGCCATGGGTGATTTTACCCGCCGTCACTGGCCATTTCCCGACCCGGCCGGCGATCGCGCCGGGCCCGACGATCTTGCGCCTTTCCGGGCGGTGAGGGATGCACTCCGTGAGCGGATCAGCGAGACTTTCGCTTGAGTAGGCGCCCACTGATGGGGCGGCTGTCTCCGGGCACCGTTTTGGAAAATCATGGGAGAAGGTGATGCATTATCTGGTGTTTCTTGGTTCCACCCGCACGGAAGGCGCGCCGCGACCGACTCGCCTGGGGTGGCGGGTGGCCCAGGCTTGCCTGCGCTTGCTTGAGGAAAGCGGTGTCAGGACAACGCTTGTGGACCCCCTGACGGTGCCGAGAGAGGAAAACTTCCGACCCCATTTCAGTTATCCCAAGGGGCGGGTGCCGGAGGCGCTGGATGCCCTGGCCGGGCAGATTCGTTCGGCGGACGGCTATGTAATGATCAGCCCGGAATACAATCATTCCATGAGCCCGGCGTTGGCCGATCTGCTCAATCATTTCGGCAGTTCGCTGTTCTCCTACCGGCCTAGCGCGATCGTCAGTTACTCGGCGGGCCAATGGGGCGGAACCCGGGCCGCCGTGGCCATGCGCGCCTTTCTCTCGGAGCTGGGCTGTCTGCCCGTTTCCGCCATGATTCATGTGCCCCGGGCGGGTGAAGCCCTGACCGAAGACGGAGACTTTGCGGCAGGAGAGGATGGCGAGGCCTGGTCCGGCTACTTTGGCCGGACGTTCTCGCAGCTCGCGTGGTGGGCCGAGGCCTGCCAGGCCCAGTGGGATCGCCGGGACCCGGCCTCGGATGCACCGGCTTTCCAGCGTAATCCATCCCAGCGCAATGCCCCTTAGTGCCCACTGCCGCCCCCGGCCTGATCATAGGCCGCCAGCTTGTCCATCATCTCCGAGCCTTGTCCTTCCGGGTGGATGACCTCCACGGTCTTGCCGTTGCGGCGAAGCTTGCCGACGATCTTGTCCACCGCGCCCACGGCTGAGCTGTCCCAGAGGGTGGCGGTACTCAGGTCGATGGTGACATTCGGGATGGGGTTGTCGGCGTCGAAGCCCTTCATGAAGTTGTTTACCGCCACGAAGAACAGCACGCCGCGGACCTTGTAAGTGCGGTGTTGTCCGGTATCGCTGTCGATGGCCTCGACCTGGATCTGGCGGGCCAGTTTGCGAACGAAGAAGATCGCGCTCATGAGCACGCCGGCGAACACACCCTTGGCCAGGTCATGGGTGATGACCACCGTGGCGACAGTAACAATGAGCACCAGGGCGTCGGTGCGGGGCATCTTTCTCAGCATCCCGAAGGAGCTCCAGTCGAAGGTGCCGATGGCCACCATGATCATGACCGCCACCAGGGCGGGCATGGGGATCATGGAGACCAGATCGCCCAGGACCAGAATAAAGAAAAGCAGATAGACCCCGGCGGCCAGGGAGGAGAGGCGCCCGCGCCCGCCGGATTTTACATTGATGATGGACTGGCCAATCATGGCGCAGCCGGCCATGCCACCGAAGAAGCCGCTGACGATGTTACCGATGCCCTGGCCCCGGCTTTCCTTGTTCTTTTTGCTGGGGGTGTCGGTCAGGTCATCCACGATGGAGGCGGTGAGCAGGGATTCCAGCAGGCCAACGATGGTGAGTGTCAGGGCCGTGGGCAGGATGATCATCAGGGTTTCCAATGTAAAGGGCACATTGGGGAGGTGGAAGAAGGGTGCGCCATCGGGCAGCTCACCCATGCCACCCACGGTATTGAAGGGCACATCAACAAACCAGGCCACGGCGGTCAGGGAGACGATGGCCACCAGGGCGGGCGGGATCTTCTTGGTGATGTAGGG
>NZ_JAYGII010000033.1:0-20969 GCF_034931365.1 Natronospira elongata | reverse complement strand
CCCCTGACGGAAGTACAGCCGGACTCTCGACGTCGGGTTCAACTGCGACTCTGGTTCCCGATATGGTCGGGGAATGGGAGGTGGAGATGACGGCCGCCACAGGTACAGTGACGAACACCGCAGCTGATACCGATGTGGTGGCTTTTTCTGTCGTGGATAACTTTTCGCCTGTGGTGGAAGTGGAGACCGGTGATTCCGTTGGCTTTTCCGGGGATAGCCTGACTCTTGATGCCTCCCATTCCTATGATCCAGCCGGCACTGATCTGTCATTTTCCTGGGAAGTCATTGTCAGTCCGGATGGGGCGACTGTAAGCCCGGAGACTGGAAATGATGAGGTGTTCACCTTTTCGGCGGATGCCAGTGGTGCCTATGAAGTCCAGCTTGAGGTAAGCGACGGGTTCAACGATGCAATCGAGAAGACCTTCCCTGTTTCTGTACTTGCTATAGCCAAGGAATACACCTTTGATGTAATTGGGGCGGCTCACCATTACTCAGAAGACATCATCGCTGTAGTCAGCGCCGGACCTCACCAGGTCCATATTATTGATGTCCCATCCGGCGACCGTGAATCAGTTGAGCTTCCTCTGATGCCGATTTCGGTGGCTATTAACCCGAATGGTGATGAGATCGCTGTCGGGCATGACGGTTGGGTGACGGTTATCGATATTGAAACTGCCGAGGTGCTTGTTTCACATCCCGTCGATGTCCAAGCCAATTCCGTTGTCCACGGTGGGAACGGTTATATATATGCGCTGCCACCTGGCCAGTGGGAAAGGGTTCGCGGTGTCCGGATTTCCGATGGTGAAACCCATGAACATGAAGGCTTCAGTGTCTACGGCGGAACCATTATGCGGATTCACCCCATTGAGCCGTGGATCTATGCTGCTAACCGTGGACTAAGTCCCAGTGATATAGAGAAGTATGATATCAGTACGGTGCCTACCGAATATGTATCGGATTCGCCTTATCACGGTACCTACGCCATGTGCGGGGACCTGTGGCTGACCTGGGACGGGGTCCGAATCATCACCGCGTGTGGTAATACTTTTCGTTCCTCAGAAGTCAGCAGCCAGGACATGGTCTATGCTGGTGCCTTGGATATGGGTGATGTAAACAGGGTACTTTGGGCCGGCCACTCGCCGGATCGCGGCGAGATCGTGACGGCAGTTGGAGATTTGGGTTGGAATCAGGACATTCCTGGAGATGCGGCGCTGATTCGGTTCGAGGATCAGTACCTTAACCGTCTGTCGTTTCAAGGCGTCCCGGAGTACGTAAAGGGGGGCAATACCCACGAGATTGTCCCAGAGCTGGTGGCGTATCACTCGGGCGATGAGGGTGTCTTCCTGTTGGCGAACCTTGAGTCTGCCAATGCCCAGGGGCATTCTGTCCTCATACAGATGCGGCTGGAAAACTGATCTCGTCTGGCACCCCGGTCTGGTTTCAAGACCGGGGTGCCCTAGGCGAAATGGGGCTAGAGTAGATGCCTTGGTCCATCGTCAGCTATCAGCTTATAAGCTAAAAGCTCTTGCCAGGGTTCCACGAGTCCTATGGTGCGGCCCTAGTCTTTTTGTTCCGGCTTCGTTTCCACCGGTTTCGGCGTATGGACTTCCAACAGATGTATCCGGCGCCCATCCGCGCGCAGGACGCGGAAGCGGTAGCCGTTCATGGTGACTGACTCGTTACGTCGGGGGAGGTGGCCGAAGGCGTGGGTGACCAGGCCACCGATGGTGTCGAATTCCTCGTTGCTGAACTCGGCATCCATGGCGTCGTTGAAGGTTTCCACGGGCATCAGGGCGCGGATGGTGAAGCGCTTGTCCGAATGGCGGTGGATGTCGCCTTCTTCGTCTTCGATGTCGGTTTCATCGTCAATGTCGCCGACGATCTGTTCAAGGACGTCTTCAATGGTGACCAGGCCCGAGACGCCGCCGTATTCGTCGACGACGATGGCCATGTGGTTGCGGCTTTCCCGGAAGTCGGAGAGCAGGACGTTGAGGCGTTTGCTTTCCGGGATGAAGCTCGCCGGGCGCAGGTATTCGCTGACATTGAAGCCGCCACCGGTCTGGCCTTCGGCAAAGTAGCGGAGCAGGTCCTTGGCGAGCACCACGCCGACGACTTCATCGCGGTTCTCGCCGATTACGGGAAAGCGGCTGTGGCCGGATTCGATGGCCTGGGCGAGGACCTCGTCCAGATTGGCCTCGCGGCGGATGACCACCATCTGCCCGCGGGGAATCATGATGTCGCGGACCTGCATTTCCGAGACCTGAAGCACGCCTTCCAGCATGGCCTGGGCGTCAATGTCGAACAGCTCCCGACGCTGGGCGTCGCGCAGGACATCCATCAGTTCCACTCGATCGCGGGGCTCACCGGAGATGGCCTGGCCGATGCGCTCGAACAGGCCCTTGATACCGCCGCTGCCGTCGTTTTCCTGTTGCTGCTCGTCTTCTTTCATGGATCTCGGCTGATAGCTCATGATCAGATTCTGTCGCTCAGGGGGTACGGTAGGGGTCCGGATAGCCCATCTCGGACAGGATACGGATTTCCAGGGCCTCCATGGCTTCGGCTTCGGGCTCTTCCTGATGATCATAGCCCAGCAGATGGAGGACGCCATGGACGACCATGTGGGCCCAGTGGGCCTCGGGGCGCTTGCCCTGTTCGGCGGCTTCCCGGGCGACCACCTCGGCGCAGATCACCAGATCGCCCAGATGCCGCCAGGGCAGGGCGGGGAGATCGTCGCCGGGGAAGGAAAGTACATTGGTGGGCCGGTCACGGTCGCGCCAGTGGGCGTTGAGTGCCTGGCTTTCGCCGGACTCGACCACGCGGATGGCGAGCTCCAGGGCACGCCCGCCCAGGGCCAGATCGGGGTTGGTCTGCTCGGCGCCGGCCAGGGCGGCTTCGGCAAAGCGGCGGAAGGTGGCCTGCGCCGGGGTGTCCGGGTGCTCGGCCTCCACCGCCAGGTCCAGGTTCAGGCCTGGAGGGGGAGGCTCCTCGTCCCGGCGGTCGGGATTGCTTTGCTCGTCCATGGGCTGCATCTCAGTGGTCGCCGTGCCGCTCATAGGCGCTGACGATCTTCTGGACCAGGGGGTGGCGGACCACGTCCCGGGCGGTGAAGAAGGTGAAGCTCACATCGGGGACGTCCTTCAGGACCTCGATGGCGTGGCGCAGACCGGAGGTCTGGTTGCGCGGCAGGTCGATCTGGGTCACGTCCCCGGTCACCACCGCGCGGGAGCCGAAGCCGATGCGGGTGAGGAACATCTTCATCTGCTCAACGGAGGTGTTCTGGGCCTCATCGAGGATGATGAAGGATTCATTCAGGGTGCGACCGCGCATGAAGGCAAGCGGGGCGACCTCGATCACATGGCGCTCGATCAGCCTGCCGACTTTCTCAAAGCCCATCATTTCGTAGAGGGCGTCATACATGGGGCGCAGATAGGGGTCGACCTTCTGGGCCATGTCGCCGGGCAGAAAGCCGAGGCGCTCGCCGGCCTCCACGGCCGGGCGGACCAGGATCAGGCGGCGCACCTCGTCGCGCTCCAGGGCCTCCACGGCGCTGGCCACGGCGAGATAGGTCTTGCCGGTGCCGGCCGGGCCGATGCCGAAACTGAGATCGGAGCGCTGCATGTCGGAGAGATAGCGCTGCTGGGCGGGGCCGCGGCCGGTGATTTTGCCCCGGCGGGTATGAACCACCACGGATTCGCTCGGCGCCTCGCGCTCCTCCACCAGGGCTTCCAGGCCGGATTCCTGCAGGCGCAGGTGGATGGCCTCCGGGTCCAGGTCCTGGTCCTCGGTGACTTCATAGAGGGTTTTCAACAGCTCACCGGCAGCCGTCACCGGGCCTTCGTCGCCGATGACCCGAAAGTGATTGCCGCGATTGTTGATTTCCACGCCGAGCCGGCGTTCCACCTGGCGGATGTGCTCGTCAAACTGGCCGCAAAGGTTGGCGAGGCGACGGTTGTCCGCCGGTTCCAGGTTGATGTCGAGAGAGCGGGGTTGTGGAGTCAATTCCTGTCGGTGACCTCTCCGTTCAGGGTGTCCAGATTCGAATATGTGCCTCGGCGCTCATTATATCAAGACTGGGCAGCCAGGCGGTGGACTCTATTGCTCATTGATCCAGGTCTCGATGGCATCCACCGCCTCGATCATCTGACGGCAGCAACGCTGCAGAAAGTCCGTTTCACTGAGCTCGCCGCTCTCAAGGGCCGGGGCACAGGCCAGGGCCGCCTCGCCATCGAAGTCCACATAGGCCAGGCGGGTGGTGAGCTCGCTTAGCGGGCGGCCGAAGGCATGGCCGGGCAGCAGCGCCACGCCGCTTTCCTCCAGCAGGCGCTGGCAGAGGGTTTCGCTGTCTTCGATGCCGCGTCGGGCAAGCCGTTCGCGCAGGGGGCTGAAGTCCGGGAAGAGATAGAAGCCGCCGGCCGGGCGGGTGACCGAGAGCCCGGCCTTGCAGAGCCGCTCCCAAAGGGTCAGGCCCAGGAGGCGAAGAATCCGCCGGG
Source organism: Natronospira elongata (assembly GCF_034931365.1). NCBI lineage: Bacteria > Pseudomonadati > Pseudomonadota > Gammaproteobacteria > Natronospirales > Natronospiraceae > Natronospira > Natronospira elongata. The sequence goes on along the minus strand of NZ_JAYGII010000033.1, from coordinate 16,479 downwards.
AGTGGTCCAGGTAGCGGTCGATCTCCGTGTTGCGGTCAAAGGCGGTGATGGCGGCGCACTGGATGGGGGCGCTGGTGGAGGTGAAGGTCTCGCTGGCCACCACCGCCATGGCGTCCTGAAGCCAGCGCAGGCTGCGCGGGAAACAGAAGGTACCCAGGCGCCAGCCGCCGGCGCCGCACCATTTGGACAGGCCGGCGCTGATGATGGTCCCCTCGGGGTAATAGCGGGCAATGGAGACATGTTCGCCGGTATGGTGGAGTTCCCCGTAAATCTCATCCGATAGCAACACAACACGGTAATTTCTCGCCACTTCGGCCAGTTCCTGAAGCTCGTCCAGGGTATAGGTGTCGCCGGTGGGGTTGGAGGGGTAGTTGAGGATGATGATCCGTGGTCGGGTGGGGTCGCTGCGGCAGAGGCGGTCCAGTTCCTCCGGGGTCAGGCGCCAGTCATTTTCGGCCTGGGTGGGCACCCAGCGGATCTGGCGACCGATTATATGGGCCTGGGGGGCGTAACTGACCCAACTCGGGGTGGGAATGACCAGGTCCCCGTAATAGGTGAGCTGGACGATGAACATCAGCTCCTTGGAGCCGGGCCCGATGAGAATATTGTCGCCGTCCACATCAAGGCCCTCGGCGCGGGCATGATAGGCCGCCACCGCCTCCCGCAGGGGGCGCAGACCGCTGACCGGAAGGTAGTCCTTTTCGTGGGCATGGTCGCGCAGGGCCTGGACCACCGGTTCCGGCACCGGGAAGGGGGATTGGCCCAGACCCAGTCGGTAGACCTTGCGTCCCCGGTCCATCAACTCACGGCTGGCCTCGTTGATGGCCAGGGTGGCGGACTGGCTGAGGCCGCGAACATTGAGGTTGAGATTGATGTCGAGCGAGCGGTTCATGTTACTGATCCCTTGAGCATGATTGGATGGCGGGCAAATCACTCCGTCTGTGGTCAAGCTTAGCAGCGCCCGGCGGGAATGTGACGAAGCCAGAGAAAGGATGTTGCATGGATGCCCGGGACGTTTATGATGGGGCAGTAACATGATTCCAACCGATGAGGTGTCATCCATGAAAAAGCTTGTTTTGATGCTGGCCGTTGCGGCCATGAGTCTGCCGGGGGCCCTGCTTGCCCAGGACCAGGAGCTGGAAGCCCTGGAGAGGGAAGTGGTGGTTGAAGGAATCACCCTGCCGGTGGCGGTGGAAGTGGGTGATCATCTGCTGGAATTGAACGGCACCGGTATTCGCCGGGCCTTCTTTCGTAACTTCTATGTGGGCGCCCTTTATCTGCCCGAGCCCATGAGCAGCACGGCCGAGATCATCAGCCGTCACGGCGCCTCCCGGATCTCCCTGAACTTCATTCGCGATGTCTCCCTGAGCCGGATGCAGGGCGCCCTGGACGATGGCTTTGAAGACAACACCCCGGCCGAAGCCCGGGCCGAGCTGGCCGATGAGATCGAGCAGTTCAAGAGCTTCTTTACCCCGCCGAAAGAGGGGGATCGCATCAATATCGATTACGACCCGGACCGCGGCACCATTGTCACCGTCAATGGTGAGGAGCAGGGCGTGGTGGAAGGCGCGGAGTTCAACCTGGCCGTGCTGCGGATCTTCCTGGGTGAAAACCCGGCCGACAGCAACCTGCGCGACGGCATGCTGGGCCTGGACTGAGCCGTCAGGCCAGATCAAAAAAACCGGCCGGGTCCGCCCCGGCCGGTTTTTTTGTGTCTACACCCGCCGTAGGAGAGGATCTAACCGTGATGGGTTCCGACGGATCCAGATGGCAGCTGCCCGGCAATCGCGAATGAATTCGCTCCTACGCGGGCTGGGTCGGCTTCAATCCAGGTGCCGTGTCCAGTTCACCTCGGGGTCCCCCACCGCCAGAAAATGCCCATTGAGCAGATCCGCCTTTTGGTTATAGCGAAAGGGATTGCCCTCGGTGTCGATGACGGCGCCGCCGGCGGCTTCCAGCACGGCCTGGGCGGCGGCGGTGTCCCACTCGCTGGTGGGCCCGAAGCGGGGATAGAGGTCGGCACTGCCTTCGGCCACGCGGCAGAACTTGAGCGAGCTGCCCGCAGAGACCTTCTCGCAGTCACCAATTCGTTGCAGCAGACGTTCCACCGCCTCGCTGCCATGGGAGCGGCTGGCCATGACCCGCAGGGGCGTGGCCGGGGGTCGGCGGGTCTGGATGGCCTCGGGTGCCTCGCCCTGTTCCTGGCGGAATGCGCCCACGCCTGTGCAGCCGAGATAGGTGCGGGCGGCCACCGGCACATGGACCACGCCCACGGTGGGCACGCCGTCGCTGACCAGGGCAATGTTGACGGTGAACTCGCCGTTGCGCTTGATGAATTCCTTGGTTCCGTCCAGGGGGTCCACCAGCCAGTAACTGTCCCACTGGCGACGCTCCTCCCAGGGCACGTTGGCGGCCTCTTCGGAGAGGATGGGCATGCCTGGGGTCAGCTCCCGCAGGCCCTCGATGATGATCTCGTGGGCCGCCATGTCGGCCCGGGTCAGGGGGCTGTCGTCATCCTTGGATTGCACTTCGAAATCGGTGGCATAGACATCCAGAATGGCGTCTCCCGCTCGGCGCGCAATGGCGGCGACGGGTTCCAGAAAATCTTTGTTCATGAACAGTCCTTTTTGCGTACTTGGCGTTCCGGGTGCTGTGTGCGAGTTCAGTCTTTTGCCGGGCCGCGGTAGATGCAGCCGGAGGTGCAGGTTTCGGCCACGCTCACCGCCGACAGGGCCGGCAGCTCGGGCTTGAGACGCTGCCAGATCCAGATGGCCAGGTTCTCGCTGGTGGGGTTTTCCAGGCCGTCGATCTCATTCAGATAATGATGGTCCAGTTGCCGGTACAGGGGTTTGAAGGCGCCCTTGATGTCGGCAAAGTCCATTACCCAGCCGGATTCCTCGCCCGGCTCACCGGCCACGTGGATATCGACCCGAAAGGAATGGCCGTGCAGGCGGGCGCATTTGTGCCCCTCGGGCACATTGGGCAGCCGATGGGCGGCCTCAATCCAGAAGGTCTTGTAGATTTCCACGCTCATGCCAAGTCTCGTTGGGAAAACGGTCATTATACGGGGATGGGGCGCCGGGGCCGAGTCCGGGCTGGTAGACTTGGGTGAATCAGACGATGAGCGGTCCCAATGCACAGCGATACCGACCTTCACACCCATAGCACGGCCTCCGACGGCCACTTGCCACCGGCGGAGCTGGTCGCCCTGGCGGCCGGCGCCGGTGTCCGTCGTCTGGCACTGACCGACCATGACACGGTCGCCGGCCTGGACGAGGCCCGGGCGGCGGCCGTCGAGCATGGGGTGACGCTGGTGCCCGGGGTGGAAATCTCCAGTCAGTGGCGGCGCCAGGAAATCCATGTGGTGGGGCTGTGGGTGGATGAATCCGACGCCGGTCTGAAGGCGGCCCTGGCCGAGCAGGTGGACCGGCGTGAGGAGCGGGCCGAGCGCATCGCCCGCAAGCTGCGCCAGAAGGGCTATCCCGGCGCGCTGGAGGGGGCCGTGGGATTGGCCGATGGTGCCACCCTGACCCGGCCGCATTTTGCGCGCTGGCTGGTGGAGGCCGGGCACATGCCGGATGTTGCCACCGCGTTCAAAAAGCTCCTCGGGCGCGGCGGGCCGGCGGCGGTCCGGGTGGGCTGGCCCGAGCTTGGGCAAGTGGTGGGCCGGATCCGGGCCGCGGGGGGAGTGGCGGTGCTGGCGCATCCGTTAAAATATCGTCTCACCGCCACCCGGCTGCGGGCCTTGCTGGATGATTTTGCCGAGGCCGGGGGCGGCGCCATGGAGGTTCGATGCGGGCCACACGACGGGGATCGCCTGCGGCACTGCCTGCGCCTGGCCGAAGAGCGTGAGCTGCTCGCCTCCCATGGCTCGGATTTTCATCTCCCCACCCGGTGGCAACAGACACCGGGCGGCCTGCCGGCTTTGCCGGAGGGCACGGCAACGGTCTGGAATCGAGAAGGAGTCAGCGGTGTTGGATGATGCGGAGTTGGAGGCCCTGAAGACCCGGATTGAGGAGCTGAGCCTGGAGCATCGTGACCTGGATGACGCCATTCAGGCCCTCCAGGAGAGCCCGGCCGTGGATCACTTGCGCCTGCGCCGCCTGAAGAAGCGCAAACTCCAGCTCAAGGACAGCATCGCCCGTCTGCGCAGCCAGATGATCCCGGACCTGGACGCCTGATCGCAGGCCTCGCGCAGAGGATGCCAAGAGCGCGAAGAATTTCCCTGTCTGACGGCGCGTCCCCCGCTGTGGGAGCGGCATTGCCGCCGCGACAGGGGCTTGACCCGGCTACTGTCGCGGCAGGATTGATACCCCGCCAGCTTGCGGCGCGGGGGGTGATCTGGTATAAAGTGCGGCTTTTCCGCGTCGGGACGGCCTTGGCCGGGCCCGCGTCTGCAAGCCCGGGCGATTTCCCGGGAGTGAACGAATTCGAGAGGAACCGAGAAATGTCCAGAGTCTGCCAGGTAACGGGCAAGCGGCCGGCCAGCGGGAACACCGTCTCCCACGCCAATAACAAGCGGCGCCGTCGGTTCCTGCCCAATATCCACACTCATCGTTTCTGGCTGGAAAGCGAGAAGCGCTTCGTGCGTCTGAAGGTCTCCACCAAGGGCCTGCGCGTCATCGACAAGAAGGGCATCGACGCGGTGGTTGCCGACCTGCGCGCCCAGGGCGAGAAGATCTAAGGAGGCGATCATGCGCGAGAAGATCAAACTGGTATCCAGCGCCGGCACCGGCCACTTCTATACCACTTACAAGAACAAGCGAAACACCCCGAACAAGCTTGAGTTCAAAAAGTACGATCCGGTGGTTCGCAAGCACGTGATGTACAAGGAAGCCAAGCTGAAGTAAGTTTCCTGTCATCTTGTCTGCATAAAAAAGCCCCGGCAGTGTCAACTGCCGGGGCTTTTTTTTCTGCTGTGGAAGCGGATTCATCCGCGAATGCAATTGCCCGGCCGGCGCGCCGAAATCTGACAAACCAGTCCAGCGCCCAGGTCGCATTGGAGGACGGCGCGTCACGGCATTGCGTGGGCGAACCCGCTCCTACAGGCGCCCGGCCTAATCCAAATCCCGAACCAGCCGGACGTGGGTCTCCTGTGGGAGGTGGTTCCGAAGGTTGTCTAGGTCAACCGGAATCTCTCTGACAATTCCCTGATCCTGTGTTATTCCGAAAAATGCTGGGTCACGGTTCTCCTGTCTTGAACTGCCAGCTCCCCAGTCCACCGCTGTCGCTGAGATAGCATGTGATTTCCGAGGCGTATTTGGAAAAATGTTTAGGTCGATAGCCGGATGAGCACAGGAACGCTCGGTAAGTGTATCGAGTTCTTTAATGTTGGGTACCCGCCAGTCATCATAGCCGGCATGGCCAGATTCGGCTGCCTCTAGTAAAGCTGACTGAATATCCAGGGTTGTGGGGGCGCCTACACAGGTCTCACCGTCCCATTCCTGCCCAATACTGCATCGCATCCACATCAGTCCGTATTCTGCGTGGATAACGGTACCGTCTGGCATTGGCATCAGGTCATCCGGGAGGTTGCTTCTGCTCACGTTATCTACACATTTTTGTTCACCTCGAGGTTCCACCGGGGGGATGGTTTCATCAATATAGCGATCTTGCTCATCCACATGGCGAACCAGTTTTACATGTGAGGAAAGCCCACTGCCTTGAGGTGCTTGAAGGCCTGCGGCGACAAGGTTATTCCACGCGAGTCCCGAAGACTCTGCTTCCTCGCCAGGTTCCATGTTTAGCAAGGGGTTGACGAATGCATTTGCTGACCAGAAGAAAGGATCAGTGGCTCGATGTCTTTGGCTAGGGAAGTATTCCGTATCGATAAACGTACTGCTCCAGTCGCGAATTACGGGTGATGGCCGGAAACTATTGATTGAAAGCCACTCTCGTACGGTAGGCAAGCGCCAGTCGTTGTATCCACAAAGACCTTTCTCATTGACAGCGGCAGTCAAGTCATCCGTGCTGCAGTACTCCAGGGGGCAGCTTCCCAGTGAGGCACGTCTCCTTCCAGGTCGCCCTGCATTGACTCGCTCGTCGGGGTTGTACCAGGTCCAGCGGTGCCGGAGGGCGTGGATATCGTCGTCATCGGCATACCAGTCTTCCGGATCGGCGGTCTTGACCTCCCACATCAGCCCGGTGACATTGTCGCGGACACAGCGCCATTCCTCGGCGTCGGCGGGCAGGGTGGCGCCGTTGGCGGCGATCTTGGTGAAATCAAACCCCGCATGGCCGGAATCATGCTTGTCCAGCTCTCCCTTCGCAGCCAGCCGGTCACGACCGAACTCGGCATCCTGACCCGGCCAGTCTTCGACCGTGCACTCGACCATGGCATCGGCTTCGCCGTCATAGCACTGCTGCAGGCCGGTATCGTTGAGCCCGCCCAAGGGCGTGAAGGTGCCTTCCGGGCGGGCACCAATCCGTGCTGCCTCGCTGTCGGGCCGCATCCAGCGCTCGGCTACCACGGCCAGATAGTAGTCCTGCTCATTTTTCAATTCATTTAGGCGAACAGGCGGTTGATCGGTTGTGAGTATATCCAGGGCATCATCGAGAGCTTGGTCCCTTTCTGTCAGAAGATGAACCCGATAGCGGGCTGCCTCTTCGGAAAGCGTCCAGTTCAGTCGGATCTCCCTGTCGCCAGTTTCCACTTCAAGATCTGTCGGTTTGTCGAGAGGTTCCTGGTTGCCGCAACCGACCAATAGAGAAGCGGCAAGTAGTAGTACCCATCTGATGTTCATCTCTGCTCTCCCTAACCATTCATATTGCGAAGAGCGCCCCCCATCGGAAGGATGGGGGGCGCTCCAGGGCTTGTTTAGATCATTTTTCAGATCAAGTCGTCTCTTTCGAAGCCCTGAAAGGTTTGCAGGAAATGCAGGATGTCAGCATAGTGCTCGCCTTTGGCCTCATCCTTGTGTTCCGTACGCCATTTATTTAGTGCATCGGCGGCCTTTTGTGCGGCTAGGTTAGGGCCATGCAGGCGAATATCGTACGTCACTGAGCGGTTTGCGAGGTCATCCCGAATTACGTAATGGCACTGCAGGTGCTGCAACTCTGGAGAGTACCGGGGTTTTCCGTTTGACCGGATTTCGGCTTCAAGTAGCCGTGCCATTGCTGGCGCTTCAGTGGATAGAATGCCTCCAGAGCAAAGCTGCCAATTCGGGGCTTGGGTAATGCGAACTTTATTGTTAACAATTGAGTTAACAGTCGACCCAAATTGTTCGAACTCCTCAGATCGTTGTGTCGTTACCCAGTCGAGGCTTGCAGTTGTCAAGTTTTTTGCAAGAATTCTCTCTTGTGCCACTGCAGTCTGATAACTGGCAGCCAGGCTAAAGTCTGCTGTCAAACGCCATTGGAAGTCTTCATAGTTATCATTCACGTATATGGTGTGATTCGCCAGTTTAATGGCATCTTGAAACAGCTTGTCGATTCGATCTTTTCTCTGATATCGACTTGCGACGGTATCGCTACGGTAGAGGGCTAGCGTTTCCTGGAAAGCCTTCAGTTTGCTGACGTAATAACCCCGGTCCTGTTTGAAGTTCTCCTCGCGAACGATGTCCCGGATTTGCTTCAGACTCCAATCACTGAGATCGACGGGCCCGCTGTCACTGAAGATCGCATCGATCACGATGGTCGCGATCTCTACCCAGCCGGTTGGGGCTTCAGAGGCCGTGGAATGGACATAGCCGTCCAGCACCTCGGGGCTTGCCGTGGCCTGCAGGATGGACCACGCTGCCTCGCTAACGCTTTCCGTGTTCTGAGTAGCGCTGGTTTGGCTTGGGTAGACTTCCGCCTGAGCCGTGTTGGTCATGCTGAGGGAAGCCAGTACGAGAGTGCCGGCCGTAGCCAGCGAAGTGGCAATGGTTGGCATTTTCATCGGATTTTCTCCCTTTTAATTATTTTCACTGCCAGCCCTTTCAGGCTGGGCCCCGGGCTCCTATCCCCCGGGCGGGGAAGATAATATTTAGCCGAAAAGAATGTGTCAATAGTCCCAAATGTGGGTTTTCTGGGATGTTGGGGCGGATGCTTGTTACCGCTCCGTGCTCGCTTTTGAGCGGGAATCGCGGATGAATCCGCTCCCACGGGTGGGGTTCCTGTGGCGGCTACGTCAGTCGGGGAATTGCTTATTCGGCGGTGGCGGGCGAGGGGAGGCCCTGGACGTGGTCGCCGATCTGGATGTCGTTGGCTTCGAACCAGCCGCGGTTGACCTCGAGGGCGTAGGGGATGGGCGCCGGGGCGCGGTGGCTGTGGGTGGTGAGAGGCTCCATGGACTGGATGTCGATGATGAAGCCGCTGCGGTCAATGAAGGCGATGTCCAGAGGGATGTAGGTGTTCTGCATCCAGAAGCTCAGTCGCCAGGCCCGCGGGTAGACGAAGAGCATGCCCTGGTCATCGGCCAGTTCCAGCCGGTACATCAGGCCGTGTTGGCGGCTTTCGTGGGTGTCGGCCACTTCCGCCCGCAGGGAGACATCTCCCATGCGCAGCTCGATTTCTTCCAGACCACGCTGGGGTTCGCCGTCCAGGCCTTCCGCCGTGATGGCCGGGGCTGCGCCGTTTTCCTGGCCGGCACAGCCACTGCCGAGCAGCATGAGAGCGGCCAGCAGGGTGGCGAGCAGACGGATGTTCAGGCTCGGTTCTTTCATGGAAGGGTCCGGAATGGGGCGCCCGGGCCGAGCCCGGACGCCCGCATTGTCATCAGTAGCCGTTCTCGTCTTCAGCGGTTTCTTCCGGCTGAACGACCCACGGCGGAGGCGGCGCATCCACCGGGTTGTTGAGGTCAAAGTCGGCCTGGAATTCACGGTTGAATCGGGTCAGGCCGTAGGTGAAGCGCTCACCCGGGTGCACTTCCATGTACCAGGTGTTCTCGGCGGAATCCGGAATACCCTCGTCGTGGAACAGCGCCTGGGAGAACTCACCCACCGGGAATTCCTGGCGGTTGGCAGTGCCGTCTTCGTCGGTCTTGCCGCCATACATGTGCAGGGCCTCGGCGGAACCATCGGGATAACGGTGGTCATGCTTGAGCTGAATACCGTCTTCCATGCGGGTCAGGACCCAGGTGCGGGAGCGATCGTCGCCCACATGCAGGGGGATTCGGATTTCGGTTTCCGAGCATTCACGCACATGCATGATCACGGGGACGTTGAGCCAGCCCTGGTCGGCTTCCTCGTCATACTGGACCATTTCGCCGGCGAAGGCCTGGCCGCAGAGGGTCTTGAGGTTGGACCACCATTCGCTTTGGGGAGAGACATCCCGATCCGGGGCGCCGTTGCAGCCGGCGATCAGCACGGCCGCGGGTAGAGACAAAAGCAGGCTTCGTTTCAGCATGAACAGGCTCCTTGAGTTGCTGTTTCTTCAGGCCGACCACGGCGGGGGAGCCGGGCCGGCCGCAATAAATGCCGCTCACAGGCTACACCAGCCGGGCCTCGCCTGCGAACGTGAGGGAAAAAAGATTACAATGTCCGGTCGGCCGAGCAAAGGACGGGATGCATGCATGAGTTGATGATGACGGACCTGGGGCAGTGGATGCGCACCCATTACCTGCTGGCCTCGGTTCTGATCTTTGTCCTGATCCTGCTGGAGTCCCTGATACTCATCGGCTGGTTCATTCCGGCAGTGGTGCTGCTGATCATTGCCGGTGGCCTGATTGCCGCTGAAGTTCTCCACCCCCTTCCCGTGGCCATCGCCGCCCTGTCCGGTGCCTTCCTGGGTGCCAGCCTGAACTACTGGTTTGGCCGCCGCTACCGGGAGCGTCTCAGTCAGATCTGGCCTTTCACCCGACGCCCGGACCTGATCAGCCGTGGCCGGCTGTTCTTTCGCCGCTATGGCAGTCGCAGCATTTTCCTCGCCCGGTTCACCAAGCCCTTGCGGCCGCTGATGCCGGCGGTGGCCGGCATGGTCCGCATGGCGCCGCGGCGATTCATTGTCGCCAATCTGATTTCGGTTTTTGTCTGGGTGCTTGGCTATCTGCTGCTGGGTTTTCTGGCCATGGGCTCGGTTTCCCTGCTGCCCGAACCGGCCCGCCTGCCGGCGTTGCTGGTATTGGTGATGACCGTGTTGATGGCCGCGCTCTGGAACTGGCGCCGCCGTCGAACGGCAGTCTAGGACGCTGAGCGGCTGCCACGGCGCGAGCTGGTCTCGATATTGACCACGCGCCCGTTGATCAGCGTGACAATGCGGATAAAGCGCCGCGGCCCGAAGTCGTAGATCCAGTCCTCCGCCGGCATTCCCGCCCGATAAACTCGCCCGTCCCGTTCGGTTCGATAGTGAACACCGGTGATGCGCAGTTCCTTTTCCCTCGGCTTGCCACATTTGGAGACCAGCTCCATCTGGGTAATGCCGGATTCAATCTGACCGGGACTGCAGGCCCCATTGCCCGGCCGGAAGCCGTGGCGGCCGGTGCGAACCTGGGTCAGACGGCCATCCTGGAAGCGCAGAAAGCGCATCAGCCGGTGGGGGCCGAGGTTGTACTGCCATTCCTCGCGAGTCGGAACATGGCCGTAGCGGATGGTGTAGACGCTGTGCAGGGGAACCACCACATCCGGCTCGCCACAGAGTTCGCGGACCTCGAACATCCGGTCCCCGCGCTTGACGATCTTGCCGTCACAGCGGAATCCGGCCTCGGCGGTCATCGACAGGCTGGTGAGCAGGCCGATCAGCAGACAGGCAAACAATCGCATTCGATGCCCTCCCGGCATGACATGGCATCATGATGCTGGCTGAATCACATTGGACCCGGGGTCACCGGGGCCGGTTCCGCGCCAGGACAGTACTTGGGAGCAGACCATGTTGAGATTATTGCTGATGGCCATTGGGGTTTATCTCGGGATTCTGGTCCTGATGTGGCTGTTTCAGGATCGCCTGCTCTATCTGCCGTCCATGCCGGGGCGGGAGCTGCAGGCCAGCCCGGCGGACCGGGGCTGGGAGTATGAGGACCTGGCGCTGATTGTCGAGGATGGCACCCGTTTGCATGCCTGGTGGGTGCCGGCCCCGGAGGCGCGGGGCAGCCTGATCTTCTTTCATGGCAATGCGGGCAATATCTCCCATCGCCTGCATTCCATCGAGATTTTCCGCAATCTCGGCCTGTCCGTTCTGATACTGGATTACCGCGGTTACGGCCAGAGTGAGGGCCGACCGTCGGAAGCCGGCCTCTATCAGGATGCCCGAGCGGCCTGGGATCATCTGCTGGAGGAGCGGGGCGTGCCGGCGGAGGAGGTGGTGCTGTTCGGGCGCTCCCTGGGTTCAGGGGTAGCCGCCTGGCTGGGGCAGACCGTGACACCGGCCGGGGTGATCCTGGAATCCAGTTTCCGCTCCGTACCTGACATGGCGCAGACGGTCTATCCCTTCCTGCCGGCCCGCTGGCTGGCGCGCATGGACTATCCCACCGAGGACTACGTGCAGAACCTTGAAGCCCCGGTATTGGTAATTCACAGCGAGGATGACGAGATCATTCCCTTCCAGCAGGGCCGCGCCGTTTACCAGGCGGCCAATGAGCCCAAGCAGTTCCTGACCCTGCGGGGCGGCCACAACACCGGCTTTCTCGACAGTCGCGAGGTCTATGTCTCGGGTCTGGATGACTTTCTGAGCAAAGTCCTGGGGGAGGGCGACTAGCGGCCGGTGCCAACCCCGTCATGCCCGATGCCGGGGGATGTCATTGATCCCGGGGCGGGACCGGGCCCAGCTCCGGGATGGCGTCGACGGCAGGAAAATCGCTGATCGGTCGGGGCGGCTGATCGCTGGCCGGGCGGGCCACGGCGGTCAGATGGGCAATGCCGTGGTCACGGGCCGAGGCCAGCACCGGCAGGGAGTCGTCCACGAACAAGGTACGGGCCGGCGCGAAGCCCATCTCCGCCTCCAGGCGTTGCCAGAACAGGGGGGATTCCTTGGCGGCGCCGAACTCATGGGCGGTATGGATTTCAGGCACCAGGCGATCGAGACCGGTGCGGGCCAGTTTGATGGCCAGCACCTGGGGGTGGGCATTGGTGGCGATGGCCACCCGCCGGCCACTGGCGGTAAGATCGTCGAGAAAGTGCTCCACGCCGGGGAGGAGTCGAATCTCCGAGTCACACTGGCGCTTGAGCGCTTCCAGGTCGAAACCGAGAGCCTCGCTCCAGTAATCAAGACAGTACCACTGCAGCTGGCCGTTCACCCGGTTCATGCGTTGCTTGAGGTCGGCCAGGGCGGTGTCGAAATCCAGGCCCTGCTGCTCGGCATGGCGGCGGGGTACCCGCTCCAGCCAGAAACGATTGTCAAAGGCCAGATCCAGCAAGGTGCCGTCCATGTCCAGCAGGACGGTCTCGGTCTCCTCCCAGATGCGGCGTCGCTCAGTCATTGCCGCCCTTGTGGCTGCCCGAGCCCCGGCGGCCGCCGCCACGCCTGCCACCGCTGCGTCCACGGCCACCACGACCACCGGCCTTTTTCCTGCCACCCGGACCACCTGGGCGCCGCTTGATCGGGGCGCGCGGCTTGAGTTCCACCAGGAGCTGATCGTGCTGGGTCTCCTTGGGCAGTTGCTGCTCGATGTAGTCCTCGATTTCCGGCAGCGACATGGCCCAGGTTTCACAGGCAAAGCTGATCGCGTCACCCTCGGCCCCGGCGCGAGCGGTGCGCCCGATGCGGTGGACATAGTCCTCCGCGTCCTGGGGCAGGTCGAAATTGAATACGTGACTGACGTCGGGAATGTGCAGGCCCCGGGCGGCCACGTCGGTGGTGATCAGGATGGGCAGTTCGCCGGTCTCGAACTGCTTGAGCAGGGACAGACGCTTCCGCTGAGGCACATCGCCGGAGAGGACCTGGGCATGGAAATCGTTGCCCTCCAGCCAGGCGCAGAGCTCCTCGGCGGTCCGCTTCATGTTCACGAAGACCATGGTGCGGCGCGGGTCCATGCGCCGGAGCAGCCCCACCAGCAGCCTGACCTTTTCGTCGCTGGCGGGCATGTAAACGGTCTGGCGGACCCGGTCGGCGGTGACCTGATCGGCGTCCACCTTCACCGAAGTGGGGTTGTTCATGTGCTCATAGGCCAGCTCCATCACCCGGTAGGAGAGGGTGGCGGAGAACAGCATGTTCAGCCGCTTTTCCGGATGGGGGAGCTTGCGCAGGATGTAGCGAATGTCCTTGATGAAGCCCATGTCGAACATGCGGTCCGCCTCATCCAGGACCGCCACCTGGGCCGCGCGCAGGTCGAAGACCCGCTGCTTGAAATAATCGATCAGCCGCCCCGGGGTGCCGATCAGCACATCCACCCCATCCTCGAGCTGCTTGCGCTGCTGCTCATAGCCGGCGCCGCCATACACCAGCCCCAGGCGCAGGCCGGTATGTCGGCCCAGGGCCTCGGCGTCCTTGTGGATCTGGACTGCCAGCTCCCGGGTGGGTGCCAGCACCAGGGCACGGGGCTGGTTGGCCCGGCGCTCGGCCGGGGCCGGATTGCTCAGCAGATGATTGAACAGGGCCAGCAGGAAGGCGGCGGTCTTGCCGGTGCCGGTCTGGGCCTGACCGGCCACGTCCCGGCCCGCCAGGGCCAGCGGCAGGGTTTCCGCCTGGATGGGGGTGCAGCGGTCGAAACCGGCCTCTTCTATGGCTTTTTTCAGGGGCTCTGCCAACTTCAGGCTGTCGAAACGGGTCTCGCTGAGGTGGGTTTGCATGCTTGTCATGTCCAGCTGTGGAAAAATGGCGCACGGCGAATGCAGCCGCGGGCTTGAAATCTGTGCCCGAATGGGCTCCAATAGGGCCTAATGATCTGCGAAAGCTCGCATCCCGCGAGGATTTCAGCACACCCAGTATCTTGCGGAAGCCTCGAGCGGCTGTAATCGGGCGTCATTATTGTGCCTTATGTTGCTGGCCGCGTCACACCAGGCGCCGAGAATAGTCAAATTCGATGCCGGCTGGCGTTTCCGCCCATAATTCGACAGGATTTCATATCGTCTGCCGGTTTTTCTTCGGCATCGCACACAGGCGGTTCCCTTTTTTGTTTTCTCTGGCTTGATTGGAGGCCCATATCGTGAGTAACGAGATTGTTTATACTTCGGATGACAAATTCCAGGATGATGTGCTGGAATCGGATGTTCCCGTGCTGGTGGACTACTGGGCCGAATGGTGCGGTCCCTGCAAGATGATCGCGCCGGTTCTGGACGAGCTCGCCGGTGAGTACAGCGGCAAGCTCAAGATCGTCAAGCTGAACATTGACGAGAACCCGAAGACTCCGCCGAAATACGGTATCCGGGGTATCCCCACGCTGATGCTGTTCAAGAACGGCAGCGTGGAAGCCCAGAAAGTGGGTGCCATGTCCAAGTCTCAACTGACCGCATTCATCGACACCAACCTGTAATCACGGGGCCGGCCGCGTACCGGGCCACCGGCTTACCGCGGCCGGCCCTGCCAACCAAAGAAGCACAATGAACCTGACCGAACTCAAGAAGAAACCTGCCAAGGCGCTGCTCGATATCGCCCAGGAAATGGGCATTGAAGGCATGGCGCGTAGCCGCAAGCAGGATGTGATCTTTTCCATCCTCAAAGCGCACGCCAAAAACGGGGAAGAGATCTACGGCGATGGGGTGCTGGAGATTCTGCAGGATGGATTTGGTTTCCTGCGCTCCGCTGACAGCTCCTACATGGCCGGGCCCGATGATATCTACGTCTCCCCGAGCCAGATCCGCCGCTTCAATCTGCGCACCGGCGACACCATTGCCGGGCGAATCCGTCCGCCCAAGGAGAGCGAACGCTATTTCGCCCTCCTCAAGGTGCAGCAGATCAATTTCGACAAGCCCGAAGCGGCCAAGAACAAGGTCCTGTTCGAGAACCTGACGCCCCTGTTTCCCAAGGAGCGTCTGGTCATGGAGCAGGGCAACGGCAGTACCGAGGACATTACCGCACGGATCATCGACATGGCCTCGCCCATCGGCAAGGGCCAACGTGGCCTGATCGTTTCCCCGCCCAAGGCGGGTAAGACGATGATCCTGCAGAACATCGCCCAGTCGATCACCAACAACAATCCCGACTCCCAGTTGATTGTGCTGCTGATCGACGAACGCCCGGAAGAAGTCACCGAGATGAGTCGCTCGGTCCGGGGTGAAGTGGTGTCCTCCACCTTCGACGAGCCGGCCAGCCGTCATGTGCAGGTGGCCGAAATGGTAATTGAAAAGGCCAAGCGCCTGGTGGAGCACAAGAAGGACGTGGTGATCCTGCTGGACTCCATCACTCGTCTGGCCCGGGCCTACAACACCGTGGTGCCTTCCTCCGGCAAGGTGCTCACCGGTGGTGTGGACGCCAACGCCCTGCAGCGGCCCAAGCGCTTCTTCGGGGCCGCCCGTAACATTGAAGAAGGCGGCAGCCTGACCATCATTGCCACGGCCCTGGTGGAAACCGGTTCACGCATGGATGACGTGATCTACGAAGAGTTCAAGGGCACCGGCAACATGGAACTGCACCTGGACCGTCGAATTGCCGAGAAGCGGATCTTCCCGGCCATCGACTTCAACCGTTCCGGCACCCGTCGCGAGGAGTTGCTGGTTTCCCAGGATGAGCTGCAGCACATGTGGATTCTGCGCAAGCTCCTGCATCCCATGGATGAAATCCAGGCAATCGAGTTCCTGATCGACAAGATGAAGAATACGAAGCAAAACCAGGAATTCTTCATGATGATGAAGAAATGAATAGGAACCTCCTTACGGAGATTCCCGGAGGGGCCTTTTGGCCCCTTCTTTTTATTTAAGCTTCGAGCTACGAGCTACGAGCGGCGAGCCGGGGCGTGCTTATTGAGAGATGGCTGCCGATGAATTTCCGCCGTGGCATGCATGAACCGGGGAGTGAAACCTGAGTCTAGAGTTGTATCATTGGAAGCTCGCAGCTCGCAGCTCGCAGCTCGCAGCTCGCAGCTCGCAGCCGGATTCGGAGCCCCGCACCATGAAGCAGTCGTTGCTCGTTTTGATGTTTCTGGCCTTCCTCCTACCCACCCACGCCCTTGCCTGTCGTGGGGATGTGGTGACGGTGATGGATTACATGGCGGGGGACTGGATGGTGGCGGATCAGCAGGGCAATGTGCTGGGTTATAGCGAAATCCGGGAAGGGGCCGGGGGTTGTGCCATTCGGGAGCGGTGGCAGGGGCAGGACGGCCTGGAAGGGGAAGCCATGTTCACCGCCCGTGACGGGGGTGAGCGGTGGCGCATGGTCTGGTCCGACAGTGACGGCCTGATGCTGGAGCTGGATGGCCAGCGTCAGAATGGCAATATGGTCTTCACTGGTGCCCAGGAAAGCGACCAGGGGCAGATCCTCCACCGCATCGTCTATGAGCTTCTGTTTGAAATCGGCGAGATTCACCAACGCTGGGAATACTCCACCGATGGAGGCAGGCGGTGGCAGGTGTTTTTTGCCGGGTGGTATTTGCCGGACGATTAGGAGCAAGGAGCAAGGAGCAAGGAGCAAGGAGCAAGGAGCAAGGAGCAAGGAGCAAGAAAGGCCCTGCCAATCCCCTGTGGGAGCGGCTTT
>NZ_JAYGII010000032.1:0-21947 GCF_034931365.1 Natronospira elongata | reverse complement strand
TGGGAATTCGGTTCCAAGCACAGGGAACTGCCACGGAAGGTTCGACTTGCGAATAAGCTGGTGTTAACTTCCTGCCTGTGACGCCTCACATAACCACATCATTGGTTTATTTTTCCCAGGCGATTCCCGACCGGCAGGAGGCCGTGACATGCCCACCAAACCCGTGGACGTGCAAGATCTGAAGCTTGGCATGTACGTGGCGAAACTTGATCGTCCCTGGACCAATTCGCCCTTCCTGTTCCAGGGGTTCCGCATCGAGAATGAAGACGAGCTCGGGCAGCTTCGACAACACTGTCGATACGTCTATATCGACCCGGAACTGGGTTATGACGGACCCAGATTCGAGCGCAACAAACCCAAACCCAGCGGCAAGACGGAGCCCCGGGTGGCCACCGGCTCGAAAACCGGCGAGGAACTGCTGCCCCGGGAGCCCGAACTCCGGCAGGCCATCCCGCAGGTCTATCAGTACCGTCGTCAGGCGATTGGCTTTCTCGACAATGTGCTCAAACAGGTTCGTGCCGATCAGTCCGTTAACACGGGTGCAGCCGGGCATGTGGTGGAAGGCCTGCTGCGCTCGGTGCAGCTGAACCTCAACGCCTCCATGTGGCTGAACAATCTCAAGCGTCGGCATGAGCACTCTGCAACCCACTGCACCAATGTGGCGGTGGTTGCCCTCGCCTTCGCCCATCACCTGGGCTATACAGGCCAAAAACTGATTGATGTCGGCATTGGCGCGCTGCTGCACGATATTGGCCTGATGCGCTTGCCCACTGAATTGCTGGACAAGCCGGAGAAACTCAGCGCGGAAGAAGAACGGGAAATGCGAGAGCATCCGGAATCGGGTAGCCGTCTGATCGCCAGGCGTGACGAAGTCTCCTCGACGGTACTCAACATCATCCGTTATCACCATGAGAGGGTAGACGGCAGCGGTTACCCCGATGGGCTGTCCGGTAAGCAAGTGCCGGAGGAAGCCATGATCGTTGCCCTGGCGGACATCTACGATGCCATGACCACCGAACGGCCCTACAAGACGCCGGCATCTCCTCACGGCTCGATGAACATCATTCGACAGCTGGCGGATTCTCATTTTCCGCCCTCACTGGTCCAGGCCTTCATGAGCTGCATTGGCATCTATCCCATCGGCACCGTGGTGCAGCTCAACAATGGTGTTGTCGCCCTGGTAGTGGGCCACACTCGCCGTACCCGGCTGCGACCGGAGATCATGCTTCTGAAACACCGTGACGGTCAGGTATTCCGCACTCAGCCATTGCTCGATCTGGACAAGATTGGCAGCGACCGCAACCCCGAGCAATGGCAGATCCTGCGAGTTGTCAATCCAAAGGACTTCGGTGTGGACGTGGCACGCGCCACGGAGATCTATGTGGACCGCCTCTACGCAAAGGCGGTTGAACGGCCCTCCTGAGCTTGGTCGATGACCGCCCGATAACGACAATCCATGTGGAAAAGCCGCCATTCTTGACATATTGTTATAGGCAGTCACGAGGCAAATGCCCGTGAGGAACGCAGTATCAAGACCGGGCTGAAGGCGTCGGCGCCGAAGACCGCCGATACCAGGGACTCCCGGCCGGGGGGAACGATCCCGACACTGGGAGGAGTCTATGTGGACGCCGTTTCGATCTGGGTTGGCCCTTTGCTTCCTGATGGCAGCCTCTGCCCTGTCCGCTCCGGTCGCCGCCGGACAGCCCTTGCAGCTCTCCACAGAGCAAGGCACCACGACCGAGAACCGACTGCAATTCGAAGTCGAAGCGGAGGCCACCGCGACCTTTGAAGCGCAGCTGCAGCGGGCCAGAGAAGGGCATTTCACGCTTTCCGAGGAGGCCTCTCCTCATTTTGGCTACTCGGACGCCGCCATCTGGCTCTACCTGACGGTCCAGGCCCCCGAGCAAAGGACCGGGCTCTGGCTGCTGGAGATACAACACCCTCTACTGGGCAACGTCACGGTGGAAGCCCACCGGGAAGACGGCAGTGTGGAACGTTGGGAGGCCGGTCAACGTGTGCCCTTCGATCAATGGCCCATGGCACATCGCAACGTTACCATCCCGCTGAATCTGGAGGCCGGCGAAGAAGTCGAACTGCTCTACCGGATCAGCAGCAACAGTTCCTTGCAGACGCCGCTGGTCGTCTGGCCGGAAGCCGCCTTCAATGAATCCGCTCAGCAAGCCAATCTTTGGCTCGGGCTGTTTTACGGAATCATTCTGGCACTCTTGCTGTATAACCTGTTGCTCTACTTCGGCCTGCGTGACCTCAACTATCTCTATTACGTCTCCTATGTGGGCCTGTACCTGCTTTCCCAACTGATACTCAACGGTCTGGCGTTCCAGCACCTCTGGCCGAACGCGACCCAGTGGGCGGAGATATCCACGTCGGTGGTGGTGGCCCTGGCGTTTGCTGCCGCGGCACAGTTCTCCCGTTCATTCCTGCAGCTACCCAAGCGCATGCCCCGCTCCAACTATGTGGTACTGGGCCTGATAGCGGCCTTTGGTGTCGCGGTTCTCTGGGGGAGCCTGATCAGTCCACGGGGCGGCCTGCAGGTCACGGCATTGCTCTCGGTAATCAATACTTTCGCACTGGTTGCCATCGCCACCATATCCTTGCGGTCGGGCTTTCTCCAGGCACGCTATTTCCTCCTGGCCTGGACGATCTTCCTGGTGGGGACGGCCGTGTACGGCCTGCGTGCCATCGGCGTACTGCCCAATGTCTTCGTGACCGAGTTTGGTGTTCAGATTGGTGCGGTCATTCAAATGTTGATGCTGTCCTTTGCCCTGGCCCATCGCATGCGGGTGACGGAATGGGAAAAAGCCCGGGTGGAACGGGAAGCCAAGGTCAACCTGGAAAGGCGGGTCAAGGAAAGGACTGCGGAGCTGGATAACGCACTGGGCGAATTGTCCAAGAGCAATCAACGGCTGGAGCATCGGACCTTGTTGTTCGAGACCCTGGTGGAGGTTAACCAGATGGCTCCCGGGATTCGCAACCCCGAGAGCCTGCTTGGGCAGACCTTGCCATTGCTGGCACGGGCCCTCCCCGACACCGGCCTAGCGGTTATCGCTCGTGTGCCCAAGGCGCCCACCGCAATTACTCAACTGCATTTCCATGATATTCCACCCGCCGTTCAGAAACGTATCCTCACACTCCTGCGTGGAAAGCGCATCGACAGTGAGTTGCCAGTGAAGATGCCTGAGCTGGGCAATGGCTATCAGGGCCTGCTGATCACCATGACCAATCGGCTGCGGCAGCTGGAAGGCATGTTCATTCTGGTTCGGAAAGGTGCGGGCTTTCAGTCAGACGAACGGGAAGCAGGCGTCCTGTTTGCCGACCACCTGGGGGCTTCCATGGAAGCCGTACTGTTGCAACGCCGACTTGAAGCCAGGGCCGACACCGAGATCAGTACCGGCCTCTACAAGCGCAGCTATCTGGAAAAGATCCTTCATCGGGAAATCGAGCACCGCAAACAATATGATGTACTGGACTTTGGCTTTGTTTGCCTCCGCCTTCCAGAATTGGACGCGGTACGTGAGCAGCATGGCCCTCAAGCCGCCGAGCAGATGCTCAGTGCCGCGGCAAAACGCCTCAAGGAGGCTTGCCGCCCCGGTGATGAAGCCGGCCATTGGCGAGGAGATCAACTGGCCGTTGTCTGCCCGGGAAGCAAGACAGAGGATGTCCAGGCCCTGGCGGACAAGATTCGGCGAGAAATTGCCGGCAAGACGGTCAGCCTGTCCAGCCAGGATGGACATATGATGGAGCAAAAGCTTGAACTGCAGATCGGTGCGGCCAGTTCCGAGGGGGGCAACCCGGAAGCGGTCTCCGAGGAAGCCGTCACGGCCATGCGAAATTCAGACAAGGCCTGAGCGATGGGGAAAACGACTCCAGTGGCATCTACTGCACGTTCTTAAACCGGCCTCAGGGAAGCTCTGATCGAAATTGATCAGAGCTTCCCTAGATCTGCCAGGCGTAGCTCATCTTTATAAACAGCCGCCTGCCCTCAAGCTCCATTTCATTGCGGCTTTCGCCCCCTCGCAGGTCAGAGTAGCCGGCGATGAACTCGGTTCTCGGGTCCAGGCGCCAAGTGAATGTAGCCTGGTTGGCCCAGCTGTATTGATCACGACCCTGTCCATCGGGGTACAGATCACTATTACGCTCGATATCAACCAACTGGGAAATCAGACGAACATGACTGCGCAGGCCGAGAAACCAGGCGGCACGCAGCTCCTTGGTGGTCGCGGTAAACAGGCGGCCCGCTGACAGATCCAGAGACTCTCGCTGGTAGCGAAGGTCCACCTCCAGATGGCGACCGATGTCTGCGGTGAGAGAGGGCGCGAAGCGAGTGGACTCGCCACTGCGCAAGCCAACAAAATCGATCTGGTCGCCGCTTTCCGCCTCGGCAGACAGCTGCAGTCCCCGGACCGGCTCGACCTGGACGCGCCCGAATCGGCGGCTGCCATCGAACCGTTCACCGGCATGCCACTGTTCGTATTGCCACGCTGACAGGGTGAGACGGGATTGCCAGCGACCTCGCAATGAAAGCTGGGCTTCGTCCTGGCGCAGCAACGGCTGCCCGTCAGCGCTGGTATCGCTGCGCCGATGCTCCAAACGAAAATCCGCCTCGTCCAGCAAGGCGTCACCGCTGCCATACCAACGGCTGCCCGCCCAGGCGGTGTTCTGTTCGAAGCCACTCTGAGGCATGAAGCCCAGGTCAGCGCGGAATCCTGGCTCGCGGTGATCATGGCTGCCACCCAGGTACCAGTTCCTGCGCTCATGCTGATAGCGAACAAAGCGGGCATCGCCCTCTTCTCGAGGAGAGGCCGACTGGGGCTCCAATCGATCCCGGGTCTCGCTGCGGGACCACTGATAGCGCACGGTGTCATAACGACTCGGCCGCAGCAGGCCATCTACACTCAGCACAGAGTTCTCGTAATCCTCCGCGGAACGATGAGTCAGCAACATGCCGAGACCTGCGTTTTCCATCACATCCCGCCGCAAGCGCAGGGCGGTGGATTCGCTGGGCAGGTCTTTCCTCAGGAATTCCGCCGACTCCGGCCCCGGCCGTATCAGGTTCAGTTGGCGGTCCCGAACATGAAAGAAACCCACGGCCTGGGCGCCCAGTTGCCCGGCCAGCTTGATGCCGTCAGACGGCTCCACCAGGTTGCGGGTCTGGACCGACTCCATGGGTGTCTGAAACAGGTCCGCGGATTCCTGAAAGAATGGTCGGCGCTCCTGGCGCTGTACCCCGAAGGGCTGATTGATGTCCAGCTCCAGAGGGTCTGCCGCCACTTGCGAGAAATCCGGGTTGACGGTGCCGGTCAGGGTAAGACTGGGGGTCAGGGCCCATTGCACCGTTGCACCCAGATTGCTGTCCCGTTCCGTCTCCCTGCCTTCGCCATCGGCACGTGGAAACTCCCGCTGCCCAAGGGAGACCTCGGGGGTAAACTCCAGACTTCGGCCCGCTTTGACGCCGGCAAAACCGTCAACCCGTTGCACCTGACACAGGTAACAGTCCTGCCCTCGTTCCAATGGACTTAGGGCAAAACGACGGCTGTAGTCGCGCGGATAGAAACGGACCAGGTCCAGACCCCAGGTCATGATGTCCTCACTGGCGGGGAAACGCAGGCTACTGAAGGGGATGGCAATCTCCACCTCATAGCCGTAATCGGTCAAACGTCCAGCGGATTCCCAGATAAACTCAAAGCTACTGTCTTCGGTGCCAGCCAGCTCGTTGATAAAAAGGTCGGACTGAACACCGAGCGGATTGACAAAAAATTGATAGCCCCGCCGTTGCCCGTCATAGGGGTCCAGTGTCAGTGAAACCAGGTCATTGCCGAAAATATCGTCTCGAGCGCGATAGTAGGCACGAATGCGCTCCGGTGCCGGATCATAGGCCCTGAAGCCCACATACAGGTGGGTGTCACTGTAAATCAGCAGGGCCTCGGTGCGTACGGGCGCCGATATGTTCTCGCCGGGCCGGGTTTCATAGGGCAGTTCCATCACCAGGGCCCGGTCCCAGACAGACTCATCCAGATGCCCGTCCACGGTGATGGTTTCATCGGTGTGAGGGACCTGCGGCCGCTCAGCGAAGACCGGCTGGCTCACGAGGGTGGCCAGAAATCCCAGGATCGGGAGAAAAAATGCCCTAGCGGGCCTGGCAAGGGCGGGCAAAGCGGCAGCCTGAGAGGACACGTGGCCTCCTGCAACGATGAAATGGGAGTCGGGGGGCGGGGACCTTACCCCCCGTCTGTGACCGAGGCAAGTGCTCGGGGTTCCCTCCCGCTGACGGACCGGGCCGACGAGGCATCTTGGCGGTGAGAGGCCAAAGGGAGTAGCATCAGTGGAGATGCAAACACCCTGCCCCGGAGGAGGCTGATATGAAAGGTGATGATGGCGTGCTGGAATTTCTCAACCGTGCCCTTCGCAGTGAGCTCACGGCCATCAACCAGTATGTTCTCCATGCCCATCTGCTCGAGGACTGGGGCCTGGAACGGCTTTATCGCATTGGTTTTGCCCATGCCAAGGATGAGATGCATCACGCTGAAACCCTGATCAAGCGCATCCTCTTTCTGGAAGGGCACCCTGAGATGCAACAACTCGACGATCTCATGATCGGGCGGGACGTGAAAGGCATTCTTGGTAATGACTTGAAGGCCGAGGAAGCTGCGATCAAGCTCTACCGGGAAGCCGCTGCCTATTGTGAGAAGGTCCAGGATTACACCACCCGGGACTTGTTCACCCATCTCATTGCCGATGAAGAAAAACATTACGATTTCCTGGGGACCGAGCTGGATCTGATCGAAAAGATGGGCCTGGAAAACTATTGCCAGTCTCAGGCAAGTTCGGAGTAGCCCGTCCCGCCTCCCGACCCGGGAACCCCCCGGGCCGGATAAGGTCTCATTCATTTATCGTCATTTCGTCATTGCCGCGCCCCGGCCGTGGGCGCTAGTGTCTGACTTCAGCCCAAGGAACCTGTATGTCACGCTCAGGCCCTTCGCTCTCAACTCCGTTCCTGCCCCTTGCCTTGCTGGTCTCAAGCCTGCTGGCGGTCAGTGCCCATGCTGAGGGCCCTATCATCCAGCCCGGCGCACCGGGAGAGGCCAGCCGGACCATCAGTGCCGAGGAAGCCTCAAGGCTCGCTGGCATTCAGTATTCGGAAGCCGATATCCGCTTCATGCAGGACATGATTTCGCATCATTGGCAAGCGGTGGAGATGTCGGAACTGGCTCCGGAACGCAGCCAGCGCGACGGGATCAAGGACCTGGCAAGCCGTATCCTGGCTTCACAAAGCGATGAAATCGAGTTCATGCAGTCCTGGCTGGCCGAACGGGAAGAATCCTGGCCGTCACGCAGGGACCACCATGACATGGATGAGCACCATGATCACCATCACGACATGGCGGGCATGGCATCGCCGGAAGAAATGGCCAAACTGGAAGGATCCCGGGGCAATGACTTCGACAGACTTTTCCTGGAGCTGATGATCACCCACCACGAGGGCGCTCTGGAGATGGTCAACGATCTGCTGTCCCAGTCCGGGACCGCCCAGGACCCCGAACTGCTGCAGTTCACCATAGACGTCGTCAATGATCAGGATGCGGAAATCACGCGTATGACCCAGCTCCTCGCGGAGTTGGATCCGGATCCGCGAGTGGGATTGGCCGCGGGCTTCCACGATGCCGAGCAGGCGGCCTGGAATATGGAGTTGCTGGCCACAGTGCCTCGCCCGCCAGGCTTTCATGTCCCGGGCAACCCCGCCGGGCTCCCACTGAGTCGCCTGAGAGAGAAAGCCGGCGAAGAAGTCGATGAACTGGATGAACGTCTGGAACGGCGCCAGCCTTTGTTGAGCTTTGTCAATTCCGACATCGCCTTCGCCGGAGATAAAGTGATTGCCGGCAGTTTCCACGGCTTCAATATCTATGACACCGCTAACGAGGGCAAACCGGAATTGATCACTTCCGTAGTCTGCCCCGGCGGGCAGGGCGACGTCTCTGTTGCCGGCGACCTCTTGTTCATGTCGGTGGAGCAACCCCGCGCCCGGCTGGACTGCGGCCTTCAGGGCGTCGCGGACTCGGTAAGCGAGGAACGATTCAGAGGTATTCGGGTTTTTGACATCAGTGATATCCGCCAACCTCAACAGGTGGCTGCCGTTCAGACCTGCCGGGGCTCACATACCCACACCATTGTCCCCGGCCCCGACGAGGGCCGCATCATCATTTACAACTCCGCCACCAGCTTCGTGCGCGATGACGAAGAGCTGGCCGGCTGCTCCGATCAGCCGCCGGAAGAGGATGGCAAGACGGCCCTGTATCGGATCGATATCATCGAAGTCCCGGTGGACAGCCCGGAGGATGCACGGATCGTCAACAGTCCCTTCGTCTTTGCCGACGAGGAGACCGGTGACCCTGATGGCCTCTGGGCCGGTGGTGACCATGGAGACGGGACCCAGCGCACCCGGGCCACCGACCACTGTCATGACATCACGGTCTTCCCCGAATTGAATCTTGCCGCCGGCGCCTGTTCCGGCAACGGCATCCTGTTTGATATCTCCGACCCACTCAATCCGGAACGGATTGACGAGGTCACCGACCCGAGCTTTGCCTACTGGCACTCGTCGACCTTCAGCAACGAGGGCGACAAGGTGATCTTTACCGACGAGTGGGGCGGCGGGACCCGCCCCCGCTGCCGAGCCTCCGATCCCTTGGAGTGGGGCGCCAACGCCATCTATGAAATCGTTGACGGCAAGCTGGAATTCCGGAGCTACTACAAGATGCCGGCGCCACAGACCGAGCAGGAAAACTGCGTCGCCCACAACGGCTCCATCATCCCGGTACCGGGCCGGGACATCTTCGTTCAGGCCTGGTATCAGGGCGGGATCTCCATCAAGGACTTCACCGATCCATCCAATGCAGAGGAAATTGCCTTTTTTGCCCGTGGACCCATCGATGAGGAGGCACTTGTGGCGGGGGGCTTCTGGTCAGCCTATTGGCACCAGGGTCGTATCTATGCCACCGAACTGGCGCGCGGCATGGATGTGTTTGCCCTGACCGCAGGCGAGGTGCTGAGCGAAAACGAGATTGCCGCGGCAAAGCTCGCCGGCGACCGGGTATTCAATCCCCAGACCCAACACCAGATCGAATGGCCCGCCAAACCGGTGGTCGCACTGGCTTATCTGGATCAACTCGAACGGGACCAGAGCCTGGAAAGCGAACAGATTGAAACCCTGCGTGCCTCTATCAATCGAGCGGGGACCCTCCTGGACAATGGGGAGAGGGACCGCAGCCTGTCTCGCGAGCTTCGCCGAGAAGCACGTGTCCTCTCCCGCAGCGGCCGTGATGCGGAGGATCTGACTGCTCGTCGATTGGAGGGATTGGCAGACACCCTGTCCGGCCTGGCAGGTAGAGTCCGGAGATAGGTATAAAGCAGCCACGAGTCAGTAAGAGCTCACCATAAATAAAGAGCCGCCCGAAGCCAGTGCTTCGGGCGGCTCTTTTTTGACGGCACCGATCAGAATCGAAGGGCTTAATATGGCTTCCCGGATTACTCACCAATAGAAATTGATTTGCAAGCTGCTATCACCGGCGATGAATCCCGAATCTGTCTCACCATCGAAGTCACGACGGCTGTAAACCATACCTGCCTGGGCACTCAGTGTCATGGGACCCATCACCCGATACTCGAGACCAAACCATCCACCCCGTTGAACAGCATTGACTTCCAGGGATCCAGCCTCCAGAGCGGCCCCCACCAGCATGACGCTGGCGAACAAAACAGAACGACAAAGATTCTTCATCAGCTATCCCCCTTTTGAATAGCATGAAGCGCGGGAGTTTAATCCTGCCATTTGGCTTGTCAAGCTTCTGCTTACTAGGTAGCCACAACCTTTCCAATGATCGTCATCGGCAGTTGCTTCTCATGGCCAATATCGTCAAATGCTCAGAAAGGGACTTGAACTTGCAGTCAAAAAAAAGCCGTGCATTGCCTCGGACTGGGGCAATGCACGGCGATTAACACTTACCTATTGGGCGACTTATTCGCCCTGGCCGAGGCTGAAGCCGAGTTCGCCGTCGAAGGTGTAGAGCTGCTCGGTCTTGATGAAGTCCAGGCCGGCCTGGTTGATGCGGTTAAGGAGTTCGATGACGTCTGCATTGGCGGCCTGCTGACCGTCGGGGGCGCGGAAGCGGCAGCGCCAGTGGTCGGTGCAGCAGGTCTCCGGCAGACCTTCGGGCCAGACCTTCACGCCACGGTTGGTTACCAGGCGCAGATCGAAGGGACAGCCCTCGGTCAATGAAGCCAGACGGTCGCCCAGGGCCTTGGGGTCGCGGTCGTTTTCATCGTAATCCAGGAACACATCCACCCCCACCAGGGCCTTTTCCGGCTTGTCGGTCACCGCCTTCCAGGCGCCGTCAAAGGCGGGCAGTTCGGCAGCGGGCGGTGCGGCGATGGCCTCGGGCTTGCGGCCGAGGTTTTCACAGATGCGCTCGGCGAAGGCCTGGGTGCCGACCTTCTCCCGACTCTTGCCTTCCTTGTAGAGGTCACCGGTGTGCACGCCTTCTTCCAGGGTCACCATCCAGGCGTCCTGAATCTGGGCGGCAGTCTGGGCATCACCCAGGTAGCGCAGCATCTCGCAGGCAGCCAGCAGCATGCCCGAGGGGTTGGCCATGTCCTTGCCGGCGATGTCCGGCGCGGAGCCGTGGACAGCCTCGAACATGGCGCAGCCTTCGCCGATGTTGGCAGAACCGCCCAGGCCCACGGAACCGGTGATCTGTGCGGCCACATCGGAGAGCACATCGCCATAGAGGTTGGGGGCGAGAATCACATCGAAGCGGCCCGGCTGATCGGCCAGCAGCGCCGTGCCAATGTCGATGATGCAGTGCTCGGCCTCGATGTCCGGGTACTCGGCCGCCACCTCTTTGAAGACCCGATGGAAGAGCCCATCGGTGATCTTCATGATGTTGTCCTTGCTCATGCAGGTCACCTTCTTGCGACCCTGGGCACGGGCCAGTTCGAAGGCGTAGCGGGCAATCCGTTCACAGGCCGGGCGCGAGATCAGCTTCAGGCACTGGGTCACCTCGGTGGTCTGGCGGTGTTCAATGCCGGCATAGGTGTCTTCCTCGTTCTCGCGCACGATGATCAGATCCATATCCGGGTGGCGAGTGGGCAGAACCGGATCCCAGGCGCGGCAGGGACGAACATTGGCGAACAGGCCCAGTGACTTGCGGAGGGTGACGTTCAGGCTCTTGTAGCCACCGCCCTGAGGGGTGGTAATGGGCCCCTTGAGCAACACGCGATGCTGGCGGATGGTTTCCCAGGCGGATTCGGGAATTCCGGAACTCACCCCATCCAGGTAGCAGGCCTCGCCCACGGTGACCGGATCAAATTTCACCGCCGCGCCGGCGGCCTCCAGTACCTTGACCACTGCCTGGGTGATCTCCGGGCCAATACCATCGCCCTCGGCAAGGGCAACCGTGGTGGCTTGGGCCGCCGGCCGGGCGGCGCCGAATTCGTCTGTCTTGGGGGCTACGCTGGACATGATGCTCTCCATACTCAGTCGGTTCTCGGGCGCGCGCGCAGTGTAATTCTCGCAACAAATAGAATAAAGTTAATTTTTCTTGATCAATAATTAGATTTTTATCTAAGCTTTGTCCATGAATCTCACCCTGCACCAGCTGCGTATTTTCCGGACCGTGGCCGAGACCGGCTCCATCACGCGGGCGGCCAAGCAGTTGCACCTGACGCCCCCGACCCTGTCGATCCAGCTCCGGCAACTGAGCGAGGCCGCCGGCCTGCCCCTCTACGAGGTGGTGGGCCGCCGCCTCCGCCTGACCGAGGCCGGCCACGACATGCTGGAGGCCGCCCGGGAAGTCCACGCTCCCCTGCGCCGCCTGGAGCAGCAACTGGCGGCCCGCAAGGGCATCCGGCGCGGGCGCCTGAAGATTGCCGCGGTCTCCACCGGGGAGTACTTCATGCCGCGGGTACTGGGGGAATTCCGACGTCAGCACCCGGGGATCGAGGCCAGCCTCCGCATCCTGCCCCGCTCGGCCCTGATCGAACGCCTCAACGAGGGCCTGGATGACTGGTACCTGATGACCCGTCCGCCGGCCGACCGCCAACTCTCCTGCGAGCAGGTGGGCATCAACCCCCTGGTGATGATCGCCGCTCCCGATCACCCCTGGACCCAGGCCCCCACCATCAGCTTTGATCTCATCGCCGGTACCGGCTTCGTGGTGCGGGAGCCAGGCTCTGGTACCCGTCTGTGGACCGAGGAGTGGCTGCGCCGCTTCGGCGCCGAGCTCAAGCCGGAACTACAGCTGGGCAGTAACGAGGCCATCAAGCAGGCGGTTCGGGGTGGTCACGGCCTGGCGGTCATCTCACTGCACGCCGTGCGCCTGGAGTTGGCGGCCGGGGAACTGGTGATGCTTGATGTGCCCTACTTCCCTGCCCCCGTTTACTGGCACCTGGTTCAGAAACCAGGCCGCCGCCTGACCCCTGCCGCGGAGGCCTTTCGGGACCACCTGCTGGCGGAGATGCCAGCCCTCGACCAGCAATTGATCGCACGCCTTGCCGCCGACGGCCAGCCCTGGCCGGCCGAGGAGTAATCCAGGCGGACACGGTCTGTCCGTCCTTTCCTACAGCGGATAGCGCTTTGCAGCAATGGTTGCCCCGCCGCGATTCATTAGGCTGATAAACAGAGACAGCCGATTAGCGGGAGGAGAAAAACCATGACCACGATTGACTGCCCGGAAGACCTGCATAGCCTGATCGGCCGATTCCTGGCCGACAACAGCCGTTACCTGGAATTGAGCAAGAACGGCCCGCGCTTTCAGCTGCGCGCCCTGATCCACAATCAGTGGAAGGTGGTTTCCATCGAAAGCGACGAGGCCAACCGAATCTGGCAATGGGCCACCGGCCGGATCACCACTCGCATCAACAGCATTGGCCAACAGACACCCAGCAAGCTGCCGGCGGTGATGAACATCGTCACCCGCTTTGGCAAGGAAAAATCCCGGAACCAGGACATCAGCCGTCTGCGCCTGCGCTGGCGAGCCCGCCCCATGGAACGGGAGCAGAACAGTGGCACGCTGACCATGCAGATCACTGAGCTGGCCGCCTGAGCCTGGGCTGGGCCGCCTATGAAGGCTCAGTCCTGGGAGCAGCACCCAGGGGTGGCAGTGCGCGACGCAGGCGCCAATCCACCCAGGTGAAGGCGAATGGCACGGCGCCCAGGAACAGGAGCAGCAGCCATTGGAGGATGGACCACGATTGGCGGTGGCTCACCACCAATGCCACGGCACCATAGAAGAGATACAAGATGCCATGAATCCAGCCGGCATAGGTGACGGCGAGCGGCATGTCCGCGTAGGTCCTTAAAGGCATGGCCACGAACAGGAGCGTCAGCAAAGACAGCCCCTCGATCATGCTAACCAGGCGAAAGAAACGAATCACTGCTTACTCCTTTCAAGCAAACGAGCATGATCACCAGAAGGCAATGATCATCAGGGCAATCATGAGCACACTCAATATCAGAAACACCCGACCGATTCTTGCATTGGTGATGTGCTTCTCTTCGTAGCGCTGCTTGAGCGCCGCCAGCCCGGCCTCATCCAGGCCGTGGCAGTGCTGACATTGGGATTTCTTCTTGGGTGTTTGCAGGCCACAGCGATCACAGCGCCACACCCGGCGAATCAGGGCCTTGGAAGCACGTCCCAGCAAGTGCAGTCTCCCGTCAAATACGTCTCTGGCTAGTCTTCACGCTTGTCTTTCCAGCCCATTCGTTCACGCTCGGCCTGCAGCCAGGGCGCTTCGTAGTCGGGCGCCTGCTTCTCCACACCCTGAGCCTTGAGCCGATTGGCCACCGCATCAACAATAGTCGCGCATAGCGATGCGGCCAGCATGAAATGGGCCTCACGGTAGCCGGATTCGTATTCCCACCCCAGCAAGGGCGTCAGGACCGGTATCCAGGCCTCATTGATGACCATCACGGCAATGGCGCCACCCATTGTCGCACTGGCCATAATGATCAACGAAGGCACGGTGTAGATAGGCAACCGCTCAAAGCTATGATACAGCGCCGGCGCACTCCAAAAGGCAACAACAATCAAACCCAGCCACAGCAGCAGATCCAGTAAAAGCTTTACCAGCACAAGCAGCCCTTTCCTTTGAGCCAGAAACGCCAAGAATTCTATCAAAGGCCCGAGCACCGTCACCACGACATCACACTACACGCTTTCAGTTGGAATTGTTGCCCCAGATCGGCTCGGCTATGATCAAAAGCGGTTCCACGCACAATAAAGGAAAACCGCCGATGACCATCCACGCGCCGGAGGCTTCCGGTTGGCATGCCCTGCGGGGCCCCGGCCTGTCCTTGATCTGCCTGTCCATTCTGGCGGCTCTGCTCAGTGGCTGCGCCGGCATTGCAGCGCGGGAGATTGGCGAAGCCCCGGGGCCCGATTCAGGCATGTTCAATCTCGGCTACCAGGCCACTTCCCAGCTGGGTGGCGAGAGCGTGGAATGGACAGCCGGGGACGGCAGTGAACACTGGGCGGTCCGCTTCCGTGCCGGCGGGCTGGACGCCGATTACGATCTCAGCACCGACGGCGACAACGGCCGATTCCGGATCAATTTCCGGGTCAACACGAACCCGCAAGCGGAAACACACCGGGGCACCGTGATTCTGCTCCATTCCTGGCGCCAATCCCATGAAGTCATGGTCCCCTGGGCATCTCAGCTCAGTGCAGCGGGCTTCGAGACGTTGATTCCGGATCTGCGCGGCCATGGCCAGTCGGGTGGGAGTCAGGTCGGCTTCGGCGTGCTGGAGGCGGGCGACGTGGAGCGGCTCATCGACCACCTGGAAACCGGGGAAGCGATCAGCAAGCCGCTGTATCTCATGGGCGCATCCCTGGGTGCGAGTACCGCCCTGCGCGCCGCCGACGACCCCCGCGTCAGCGCGGTCGTGGCCATTGCCCCCTTCAATGACCCGGGCGGTGCGGTGGTGGAAGTGGCCAGAGAGATTGCCCCCTGGCGCAGTCGCCTGGTGGGCCAGAGGAATCTGCTTCGAGGTTTCGAAAGGGCCATGATCGATGCCGGACTGAGTCTGGAACTGGCGGACACGGCAGAAGCGATCAGGGGCCTGAATACCCCCGCACTGCTCATCCACGGCGAGGATGATCAACATGTCTCGGTGTCACACAGCCGTGAGTTGGCTGAGGTGCTGGACTGCGGGCAGCTCCTGATTCTGCCCGACACCGGTGGTCATATCGCCAGCCATGTGCGCCTGGACTGGCTGGATGACTGGGTCCTGCCTTTCCTGGAGTGGTCTGAGCAATCCGGGCCGGACTGCCGGGTGCCCAAAGGATAAAGTCGAGGCGGCGGCATGAATCATGCCGCCGCCTGAGCTGATTCGACAGGATGCTGCGAGCTCCTCAGTCGTAGCGGGCAGGCTGCCCCTCCGCCGGGATGGCATCCAGGATGAAATCCCGCAAGTCCTCATTGGACAGGCGCAGATCCTCATACCGCAGATACATCATGTGACCACTACGATAGCCCTTGAAGCTCAAGCGGTCCCGCATCTTCCCACTGGGATCCAACTGCCACATGCTGTACTTGGCATCAAAGTAGTTGGTGGCACCGTCATAATAGCCGGCCTGGAAGAGCACATTGAGATAGGGATTCTGGGCCATGGCCTGGCGCAGGTTTTCCCCGGTCTGATTGTTCTGGCGGTCCCAGGGGTGCACCGGCCCGAACATGTTGTATTTGATGTCCGTCTCGTACTCCAGCTCGCTGCGAATATAGTGATTGATCGCCGGGGTAAAGGCATGCAGCCAGGCGGTCAGCTCGGCCCAGTAATCGGGCCGTTCACCCACATCCTTGCGGTCGATGCCCAGATAGCGGGAGTCGAGCCGGCCAACGGTGCGACCGCGATCCCGCAGCAAGTCCTTCCAGAAGAAGGCCAGGTCAATATCCAGGTTGCTGCCGAGCACGCTGTCCAGCGACAGCCCGGAATAGCGAGCTACTTGTTCGCCGATCTGCTGGCGTTCTTCCTCATTCAGAAATGCCCCTCGGGCCAATGCGGGCAGGTACTCTTCCAGGGTGAATTCCTCCACCTTGGGCAAGAGCTCGTAGAGATCCAGGTCCTGGAGCTCATCGTCCAGTGCATCGTGGTACCACGCCGTGGCGGCGAAGTAAGGCAGGCGATTAGCTGCCTTCACCGGCCCTTCCCGGTCAATGCCCATGTCGGTCGGCGAGACCAGAATGACACCGTTGAGATACATCCACTGGCTGTTCTGCAGCTCCAGAGCCAGACCGGCAACCCGCGTGGTGCCATAACTCTCGCCAATCAGGAACTTGGGCGAATTCCATCGCTCATTGCGAGTGACGAAGGTATTGATCCACTCGGCAAGATATTCAATATCCTGCTCGACACCGAAAAAGCGCTCCTGCTGCTCCTCCTGGCTGATCTTTTCACCATCCTCGTCCGGCACTACCCGCGAATACCCGGTATTGACCGGATTGACGAACACGATGTCGGCAACGTCCAGGACCGAGTAGGGGTTGTCTTTGACCCCGTAGGGCTGCACTGGATAGCCTTCGTCATCGATCTCCAGCACTCGGGGCCCGGTATAGGCAACATGCATCCAGACCGAGGCCGAGCCCGGCCCACCATTGAAGGAAATCACCAATGGGCGCTGGTCCCGGTCGCGAACATCGGTACGCTGGTAATAGGTGTAGAACAAGGTAGCGATGGATTTGCCATCGTCGTCCCAGACCGGCTGGGTGCCGGTGGTCGCGGAATATCGGACCCGCTCACCCTGAATTCGGGTAGCGTGCTCGGTCACCACCGCATCATCGATCGGAATGCTGCGTTCGCTGGCCATTGCGGTGACTGCCAGCGAGCCGAGCAACATCCCAACAATAAGCTTTTGAATTCCTTGCATTAGCTTCCCTCCAGAGAGATCAAGCAAGAATAATCTGACGGCCAGATACTCCAATCCGAGACCGAGGCTACCCGCAAGAGTTCCCCTTGGACGAGGCAATTGGCTTCCGACTCACAAGGTGGGGCAACAGACAAGTTAGCAGAAAACAACTATCGCCATCATGCTTGCACCACCGAGAAAAAGTGCGCTACCGGGGTGAGCACAGGAACATTGCCCTAGCCATAGGCCAGCTAGAGACTCGGGATAAAGATTCGTACAGGCTCCAAAAATTCTGTCAGGGTCGTAAGGGTATCAAAGGTGACCAAGGTGCCATGAGACCGCCTGGAGGCCGAGATAACTGAGGTGCCCAAGCCCAAGTGCATGGTGCAAGGGGGCGCTAGGAAGGGACGCCTATCCCGGATCTGTCATCAAGGATTCTACCGTCCACCAGTTCGATGACCCGGTCGCATTTCTCGGCAAGCTCAAGATCATGGGTGACGATGATGAAAGCGCAGCCGAATTCCCGATTGAAGCGGCGTAGCAAGTCAAATACCTGCTCGGAGCTCTCGGTGTCCAGATTCCCGGTCGGCTCGTCGGCCAGCACCAGGGGCGGGCGATTGATCAATGCCCGGCAGATGGCCACTCTTTGTTGTTGTCCGCCAGAGAGGGCCTTGGGTTTGCGCTCGCCGTAATCGTCCAGGCCCACCGACGCCAGCAACGCCTGGGCATGGGCCTCGATATCCGGGTCGCGTCGCCCCATGGCGGCCCAACAAGGCATCTGGATATTGTCCAGGGCCGTAAAGGCGGTGAGCAGATGATGAAACTGAAACACGAAACCCAGGCGCTCACCGCGCAATCGGGATAGTTCACCGTCCGACAGCCCCCGAGTGGAGCGCCCGGCAATGAATACCTCGCCGTCACTGGGCTGATCGAGGAGACCCAGTATGTTGAGCAAGGTACTCTTGCCGGAGCCGGAGGGTCCCACCATGGCCAGGAATTCTCCGGGGCCCACGCTGAGATCAATGCCATGGAGCACTTCCTGCTCGCTGGGCAGGCCGATGTTGTAGCGCTTTTTCACATTCTTCAGCCGCAGGACCGGGCTGTCGGCAGCAGGCGCTGTCATCCCTAGCTCCTTATTCATCTCGAATCGCCGCTACCGGGTCCATCTTCGCGGCACGGCGGGCCGGGAAGTAGGCCGCCAGAATACCCGTAACCGTGGCCAGCAACATGGCGCCCATCACCAGGCCGGCGCCTGCGGTCACATCGAACAGGGCCTCACGGTCGGGCCGGGCGCCCAGGGCGGTGAACAAGCTGACCATGCCCAGACCACCCAGGGAACCCAGAAAGGAGCCCAGCAGGCCAACAATCCCGCCCTGGATCAGGAACACCGTCATGACCTGATTGGCGGTGGAGCCCGTGGCTCGCAGAATGCCGATCTCTCGTCGACGCTGAACCACGGAAACCGCCAGCACACTGGCAATCCCAAAGGCCACGGAAATACCCACGAATACCTGGATCAGATTGGTGGATTGGCTCTGGGACCTCAGGGCATTGAGCAACTGCTCATTGGTCTCCATCCAGCTCTCCGCGTTGACCCGAAAGCGTAGGCGGAGATCCTCGGCGAAGGACTCGGCCTGAAAGATCTCATCAATGGTGACATCGACACTGGTCACACCGCCGGGCAGGTTGAGCAGGGTCTGGACCGGACGAATGGGCAGATAGACAAAACGCTCATCCAGATCCCGCACACCGAGACTGAAAATGCCCGCGATCTGAAAGTTGCCGGCCCGGGCATCGGTCCCTTCCAGCCGTATTCGGTCCCCCACTTCCACGCCCAGCTTGTCGGCCAGCACATTGCCGATGACCACTTCATTAGCCGTGGGCCGAAACTCACCGGCGACCATGTCTTCCTGCACCGGTACGATCTGGGCGTAGCGTGCCGGATCGATGCCCAGCAAGGCCACGGATTCGAATGCCTGCCCCCGGCGAGCAAAGGCAGGCCCGCTCACCACCGGCGAGACGGCGGTGACTCGGGATTCGTCTTCCAGAGCCGCGACCAGGGCCTGCCAGTTCTGGACCGAGCGCAGGCGCTGGGCACGCTCATTGACCGCCTGAGCGGCGATATCCACCTCAGCCGGATCCCGCAATACGCGGACGGCCTCTTCCGGGGCCTGCAGTGAAACATGGGCCTGGGTGCCGAGAGTGCGTTCAATCAGATTGTCCTGCAGCCCGGAGATCAGGGCGAGCACGAAAACGATCACCGCCACCCCCAGACCCACCCCGAGAATGATCAGCAAACTCTGAGCACGGCCCTCGCGCAGAAACTCCACCGCCAGACGGCTTTCATACCAGAGTCGTAAATCCATCAGCTTCACCGGGCCCGCACCCGCTGGCCGGCCTCGACATCGGCATTCGCCGGCAGGATCCTATCGCCTTCCTCGAGGCCTTCAAGGACTTCACTCTTGTCCAGCCCGCGCAGACCCAGGGTCACCTCGACTGCCTCTACCTGGTTATCCACCACACGCCAGACCCGAGCGCGGTCACCGGCCACATCATCCAAGGCCTGATTGGGCAGGGCCAGCACGCCGTCGCGCTCACCCACCTGAATATCCACGGACACCGTCATGTCCTGGCGCAGAAAGGCCGGGGGCTCTGCCACCTCAAAGCGCAGGTTCACATTGCCCCGCTCCGGGTCCACCTGAGGACCGACGAATACCAGTTCCCCTTCGAAGGGCCGACCGGGGTAGGCATCGGCCTCGAACATGGCCCGCTGGCCAGTGCTCAGCCCCTCAAGGCTGATCTCATCCACCGGCGCCTCAATGATGAGCGGCCCATCCGGCGCGATCAGCAGCAGGGTAGTGCCGGGCTGCACGGTATCGCCCGGCTCCACCTGACGACGCAGCACCATCCCCTCGACCTGACTGGCAATGCGCGTCTTCTCCAATTCCGCGGCCGCCAGCGCCACCGCGTACTGGGCATCGGCCACTTCCTGTTCGGCCAGCAACCACTCGCTGCCATCCTCCTGCAGCGACTGGCGACGCAGCCGGGCCCGGGTCAGCGCCGCCTCGGCCCGCTGAATCTCCAGCCGACTACGGTCCAGCTCCTCGGCACTGATCAACTCGCGCTCCAGCAACCGTTGCCGCCGTTCGGCTTCCCGCTCGGCCTGGGCGAGATTGGCGCGGGCTTCTCCCACTGCGGCTTCCGCATCCGGGCGCTCGAAACTCAACAGACCCGCCCGCCGGGCCTTGGCCCGCGCCAGGCCGGTCTCGGCCCGGGCCAGGGAAGCACGCTGGGTGGCACCATCCAGCTCCACCAGCGGCTCGTCGGCCTCAACCCATTCGCCCTCATCGGTGTTCACCCGACGTACCTTGCCGACAATCTCGCTCCCCAGCTGCACCCGGTGACGAGTCAATACCCGCCCCGTGGTGACCACATTCTGCCGGAGGGTGCCGCTGTCCACGGTCAATACCGAAATCCGGGGGCCCAGCAGCCGATCACTCGCCATGGGGACCAGAATCAGGACAGCCACGACGGCCACAATCAGGCGCGGCCAGGTCAGCCACGGGAATTTCCTTGGCATTGCGTTTACTCCACGCTGCTCGGGGCTTGCTGCTGAAAAGTCTTCTCGCATCTTAAGGGGAAAACCGGCCCAAGCCCATACCCCTGAGCCAAACTTGAATATACTGTCCACGACGTCTAGCTTGCGAGGAAAGGGTATACAGAGGATTCCCCTATCATGGCCATAAACCAGCATGCCGAGCCGCAATTCCGCCTGCGAGAGCTGCTACCGTTGGGGTATCTCTATTTGTTGCTACTCGGCATTGCCAGTCAGTCCATCCACTATGCCTTTCTCGGCATTAACATCATGGCCTATTCCGATTTGCTGGATGTACTGCTGAGTCCCGTCGTACTGATTACGGACCACATAGCCTTCCTGTTGACCACAGTCCTGCTACCCCTTCTGCTATGGTTTTACCTGAAATACATTCGCCGGTACTACGCCCAACACAAGCCGGAAGTGCTGAAATCCGGCACAAATACCTGGCACCCCCTGGACCAATGGATGCTCCTGACCGCCCTCTTGCTATTCTGTGCCTTCCTGGGCTTCGGCGTAGGTGGCGGCCTGGCCACCCAGCAGACACTCAGCAGTAGTGACTTTGACCCGGATCATCGAGTGGTATTTGCGGACGGAAACAGCGCCGAGATCATGAAGCTGGGGATCAACAACAGCTTCCTGTTCTATGCCGTCGAAGGGCACCCCCACGTTATCGTCTCGCCCATCGACGACAATGTGCATGCCATTTCACGGCTTAGCCGGAAGGCTTCAGAGGAGTAAGCCAGCCGCTGATTCCGGCAAGTCGCCTCATTGGCGGTGAGCAACTCAGGATGCGATTCACTCTGGCTTCAATCAATCGCTGTCACTTGGCTTGGCATCGATCAGATCATCCAGGCTCAGATGGAGATCCTGAGTGCCGGGCCAGGGCTTGCGGATCATTGGGGCCTGGAGCGTCTTGGCTTTCTCCAGCCAGGCTTTTGCCGGGCCATCGATAATGATGAAGCTGGATTGGCCAAGCCCTCGATTGGCGCCACGGCCAGGCCGTCGATGGAAAACCTCTATCCGATGGCTGCCATCATGGGCTTCGATTCCGTTGCCGTGGAAACCGTAACGCGCCGGAAAACCTCGGCTCTGGTAAACATCAAAATAGATAATCCGCGACCAACGCCTTCTCGTCTCGGCTTCCTGACCGATAACGATATTCCTGGGCACATCGTCGATGAGGAGCGCAATGGAGCAACGCGTCGCCTGACCATATTGCTCTGACAGGAAACCGGCCACCGTGCCCCGTCTCAGGAAGAATCTTGAGAAGAAGGCAACAATGCCGTTACTGAACTCGGCAATGGCGCCTCGGGCCTGGTCACGGGTCCATCGTTCGAAATCCTTGCGGGTGTCCTCGTGAACGGAAAGATAATCCCTATGCCCGATGTCGTCATAATCCAGGGGCGGCGGGGCATGTTGATCGGCATTGGCAACCA
>NZ_JAYGII010000031.1:0-23142 GCF_034931365.1 Natronospira elongata | reverse complement strand
GCTGCCAATACCGTCACCGGCGCCGGTGACCAGAATGATCCGGTCCTTGAGCAGGTCGGCGGGGGCCTCATAATTTCGCATATTGCGTGGCATGGTATTGCGGTCTCCTGGGCTAATCGGGTTGCTGTTCCAGTCTGAGTTCCTGTCGTGCCGCTCGCCAGGCTCGAAAGAGGGTGGCGAGTCCGCTCCGTCGGCGTGCCTGCCAGCGCTTGCCCTGGCAACGGCGGGCATCCTGCATGGCCAGGGCCGCGAGCAGGGCCGGGCCACGCAGGCTTGCGCGCTGCGGGCAGGGCTTGGCGGCGGCGGCAAAGCGTTCCTCTGCCATGGCCAGCACGGGTGTGAGCAGTCTTTCCATCGTGGCCGTGTCCGGTGCCGATCGCAGTATCGATTCGGGGGAGGTTTCCGCCTCCCGTTGCCAGTCCAGGGGGATCCAGATGCGTCCCTGTCGGCGTTCGTTCTCGAAGTCGCTTACCGTTCCTGCCAGTGCATGTGCCAGGCCGAGATCGCGGGCCGCGGCCAGTGTATCGTCATGGACGGCGCCGGCCAGCCTTGCCGAGCACACGGCCAAGGCACCCTGGTCGCGCCAGGCGTGCAGCAGCAGCTCGTCGGCATCATTGTAACCCCGGCCCTCCAGCCGCATCAGCAGGCCTTCCAGAATTTCCCCCAGCTCGCCTCCGTCCAATCGGGAAGGCGCTTCGGGCTGCGCACTGATCAGGGCCTGGCTGGCCGGATGTTGTCCTTGGCCGTCCAGCAGTCGGCTCAGCTCATCCCGCCACCAGGCCAGTTTGACCCGGGCCAATGACTCGTCGCTGACCGAAAACACCCCGTGGCGGATTTCCCCGACCAGGGCATGGAGGCGCTGCAAGGATTCTCGATCCGAGCCTGGGAGGAAGGGACTGATCAACTGTAGATCGGGAGATAGCATTTCAGTCATGCCGGGGTGCCTGCGCTCCCAGCGGCCTCAAGCAGTCGTTGGTCCAGCCAGGCCTGCAGGTCCACCGGCCGCTCGCAGACGGCAAGACCGCCCCAGTCACTGGGATCGACATCAGCCGGCAAGTAGCCCCAGCCGGCGACTACGGGGAGCATGCCGGCAGCCACCGCCGCTTCAATGTCCCGTGGCGCATCGCCCACGTAAACGCAATCCGCTGCCGGCAGCCGGAGGGATTGGGCGGCATGGAGAAGGGGATCCGGCCAGGGTTTGGCCCGGCTTACCGTGTCGCCACTGACCACGCAGGCGGCTTCCGGTTCGATCGCCATCGCTTCCAGCAGGGGGCGGGTCAGCCAATCGGGCTTGTTGGTGACAATCCCCCAGGGCAGTTGCTGCCCATGCAGCCACCACAGCAGTTCATTCATGCCCTCGAACAGGCGGGTTTCCTCGGCAATGCGATCGATGTAGAGCTGGAGCAGGCGGGCACGCAGTTCATCAAAGCCCGGCTCACCCCGATCAATATCAAAGCCCAGTCGCAGCAGCCCCCGGGCACCGTCGGAGGCGATCGGTCGAATCCTGTCCGCCGGCAACGGCCGACGGCCTTCCTGGTGCAAGAGTTGATTGAGGGCACCACCCAGATCGGCAGCGGTGTCCGCCAGTGTGCCATCCAGGTCCAGCAGCAGGGCGCGAAAACTCATTCGGGTTTCTCGAAGTGCATGAAGTAATTGACATCCACATTCCCGCCCATGTGGTAGTCACCGAGCAGGGGATTGTAGTGCAGGCCGGTACTGTCACGGTGTTGCAGTCCCGCGGCGGTGGCCCAGCGGCGAAGTTCCGAGGGCCGCACCAGCTTGTCGTATTCATGGGTGCCGCGAGGCAGCATGTTGAGCACGTATTCGGCACCGACGATGGCCATCAGCCAGGCCTTGGGGGTGCGGTTGATGGTCGAGAAGACTGCCTGGCCACCGGGGCGCAGCAGTCTGGCACAGGCCGCCACCACCGAGGCCGGTTCGGGTACATGCTCGATCATTTCCAGACAGGTCACGATGTCGTATTCGCCCGGCCGCTCCTCGGCGTGCTCTTCCACGCTGCGGCGCAGATACTCCACCTTCAGGCCCGATTCCAGCAGATGCAGATCGGCCACTGACAGGGCCGTGCTGCCCAGGTCGATACCGGTTACCTCGGCCCCCTCGGCCGCCAGTCCCTCGGACAGCAAGCCGCCGCCGCAGCCCACATCCAGGACCCGCCGGCCCTGAACGCCACCGCAGCGTCGCACGATGTATTCCACCCGCAGGGGATTGATCTGGTGGAGCGTTCGAAACTCACCCTCCGGGTCCCACCAGCGACTGGCGGTCGCTTCAAACTTGCCGATCTCGGCGGGGTCCACATTCTGCCGGCGTGTCTCGGTCATGCCTGTTGTTCCTTGTATTCGCCGTGGGCCTTCTCGAGGCGGCGCCCCCACTCGCGGCTGCGCTCCCGCAGTTCCATTTCATCAATGGCGGTGAGGCGGCCATCCTGAAGCAAGCGCCGGCCGGCCACCCAGACATCACTGACCTGATCGCGGCTGGCGGCATAAACCAATTGAGAAACGGGATTGTAAACCGGCTGGGTGGCCATCGGGCTGAGATCGATGGCAGTCAGATCGGCCCACTTGCCGGCTTCAATGGATCCAATCTCGTTTTCCAGGCCCAGGGCCCGGGCACCGCCCAGGGTGGCCATGCGCAGTACGCGGCTGGCGGGCAGGGCGGCCGCATCGTCGGCCACCGCCTTGGCCAGCATGGCGGCGGTGCGCATCTCGCCAATCATGTCCAGGTCATTGTTGCTGGCGGCACCGTCCGTGCCCAGGGCCAGGTTGATACCGGCCGCGTCCAGACGGGCCACCGGGCAGAAGCCGCTGGCCAGTTTGAGATTGGATTCCGGGCAGTGCAGCACCGAAGCGCCGTTCTCCGCTACACGCCCGATCTCATCGTCGGTAAGCTGCGTCATGTGGACCGCCATCAGCGAGGGATTGAGCAGTCCCAGTCGTTCCAGTCGGGCCAGGGGCCGCTCGCCCTGTTCCCGCTCCGCATCCGCCACTTCCGCGGCAGTCTCATGGACATGCATGTGAACCGGGGCATCCAGTTCGTCGGCGTAACCCCGCAGACGTTCCAGACTGTCGTCGGAAACCGTATAGGGCGCATGGGGGGCGAAACAGAAGGACAGCAGGGGGTCGGACTTGAAGGTATCGCGGACTTCCAGCCCCTTGCTCAGATATTCCGCCGGATTGGCCGCCCAGGCACTGGGGAATTCGATCACGATCATGCCCAGCGAGGCCCGCAGGCCCAGCCGGCTGGCACTGCGGGCGACGATGTCCGGGAAGAAGTACATGTCGTTGAAACAGGTAGTGCCACCCCGAATCATCTCGGCCATGGCCAGCTCGCTGCCATCGCGGACGAATTCCGGGCCCACGAAGTGACCTTCGGCCGGCCAGATGTGATCATTGAGCCAGGTCATCAGGGGCAGGTCGTCGGCATAGCCCCTGAGCAGGCTCATGGCCGCATGGGTATGGGCGTTGACGAAGCCGGGGGTGAGCATATGGTCCGGCAGGCGGACGGTTTCTTCCCCCTGGAACTGCTCATGCGCCTGTGAGCGCGGCAGCAGCGCCTTGATTCGACCATCGGCGATGGCCACGCAGTGATCTTTCAGGATCACGCCCTCGGGCTCCACCGGCACGATCCAGCCCGCTTCGATCAGCAAGTCCACGGTCTCGCTCATGATCCGGGCTTCTCCTCGTAGAGATGGACATCCCGCTGCGGGTAGGGGATGGTGATGCCGCGCTCATCGAATTGCTTCTTGATGTTTTCCAGCAGATCGCTGCGGGCATCCCAGAAGGGGTCCAGGTCGGTCCAGACCTTGACCCAGAGGTCGATGCTGCTGTCAGCCATTTCACCCACCCAGATAATGGGCGGCGGGTCCTGGTGCAGGCGCGAGTCCGCGCTGATGACCTCGTGGATGATGCGCTTGGCCTCGGTGATGTCGTCGTCGTAGCTGATGCCCACGGTCACATCGATGCGGCGACGGTCGCGGGCCGAATAGTTGGTAATTACATCCCCGTAGATACGGCTGTTGGGGATGATGATTTCCTGGTTGGTGGTGGTCCGGATCTTGGTATGAAAGATCCCGACCGTTTCCACAACACCCATCTGGCCACCGGCTTCCACAAAGTCGCCGCTCTTGAAGGGGCGGTAGCCCATGAGCATGGCGCCGGCGGCAAAGTTGGACAGGGAGTCACGCATGGCCAGGCCAATGGCCAGGGTGGCGGCGCCGAGAATGGCGACCAGGGAGGTGACCTGCACCCCGAGATGGGTAAGGGCGGCGATCAGGGCGATGACGGTGATCACCGCACCGGCGATGGTGCCCCCGAACTGGGCCAGTGTCGGGTCCATATGGGCCCGGGTCAGTGCTTTTTCCAATTGCCGGCCCATGATGCGGGCGATCCACCGCCCGACAATGAAAATCAGCAGGGCGACGGCAATCCGGCCGGTCCAGGCCAGAAGCAGTTCGATCAGGTCGGGGCGGGAGATGACATCGACGATATCGTCCATGCTTGGACTCCTGATTTTTTATTGCTGTGGAAGGGCGCCACTATAACATCGGCCCGTCTTTAGTCGTCCGCCTCCGCCGGCAGCAGACGAATGCCGCCGAACCAGGCTTCGTTACTTGTGTCCAGATCATCGCAGTCACTCATCAGGCCGATGGCGTCGATGGTCTCAATCTCCCTGTCGTGGAAACGGGCGAAATCCTCTCGGATATTGCGCCGCTCGGTGACCCACTGGCCTGCCTTCTCCTCACCGGATTGCAGCGCCACCATCTTGACCTGATCGGCATAGGCGCTGGGCCAGCTTTCGCCCTGGTCCTTGCCGCTGGCCCAGACCCAGTTGACCGCACGGGTCTGCCAGCGGCGCCAGCCGCCATCGCTGATGGCATAGAGGCGGACCGGATAGTCGTCGCCCTCGCGACTGGATTCGTCGATGTCTTCCCCATAGCTGCCACGGATGCGCCAGGACCACTCGATGATCGGTGTTTCCCGGAGGTCAATTTCCTGTTCCAGGTAGAGGGCCGAGGCGCTGCTCTCACAAAGGGCATGAATGGCCTCGCGATCCTCCATCTCAACCAGACGGTAGGCGGTCTCGCCTTCGAAGACTTCCCTGTCCCAGTCAATTATCTCGGCAGGTGGGAACTCAAGATCCGGTGCGGCCAGTAGCGGGAGGGGGATGAAAACAGTCAGCCATGCCATGCGGCGATTCATGATTGTGATCCCCTGATTACTCTCACCCTGAATGGGACTGCATGGCGCGCTTCTGGTTCGCCGGCGGCCCCGGGCGGTAGAATACGCCCCATCAGCCAGGCCCCCGTTCCGGGGCCGCCCAAACAGGGATTATCAATGTTGAAACCGCTTTTGTGGAAGCCGGAGGAGGGCGTGCTGGAGGTCCTCGACCAGCGCCTGTTGCCGGCCGAAACCCGTTGGCTTCGTTGTGATAGCGCCAGCGCCGTGGCCGAGGCCATTGCCGGCATGGCGGTGCGTGGGGCGCCGGCCATCGGCATCGCCGCCGCCTGGGGCGCGGTGCTGGCCATCCGTTCTGTGGCGGGCCAGGAGGACTGGCGGCAGGGCTTTGACCGGCAGATGGCCGCCTTGGGTGCTGTCCGTCCCACGGCGGTGAACCTGGGCTGGGCGATCAATCGCATGCGGGAATCAGTAGCCGGTGTTGAGCGGGCCGAAGACGCGGTCTCTGCCTGCGAGGCCGAGGCGGCCCGGATCGAGGCCGCCGACCTGGCCGCCAACCGGCGCATTGGTGAGCTGGGCAGTCGCCTGCTGCCCGACGGGGTGACGGTACTCACCCATTGCAACACCGGCGCGCTGGCCACTGGCGGGCACGGCACCGCCCTGGGCATTATCCGCTCGGCCTGGGAGCGGGGCGCCTTGAAAGGGGTGATTGCCACCGAGACCCGCCCCTGGCTTCAGGGCGCGCGGCTCACCAGTTGGGAGCTGGCCGAGGACGGGATTCCGGTGAGTCTGATCGTGGACAGTGCCGCCGCCGCCCTGATGGCGGCCGGGCGGGTGGACGCGGTCATCATCGGCGCCGACCGGATCTCCCGCCAGGGGGATGTGGCCAACAAGATCGGCAGCTATGGCCTGGCCGTGGCTGCCCGC
The DNA here is from genome assembly GCF_034931365.1 of Natronospira elongata. Classification (NCBI taxonomy): domain Bacteria; kingdom Pseudomonadati; phylum Pseudomonadota; class Gammaproteobacteria; order Natronospirales; family Natronospiraceae; genus Natronospira; species Natronospira elongata. The sequence continues at coordinate 17,023 of NZ_JAYGII010000031.1, read as the reverse complement.
GCCCATGACATCCCCTTTATCGTCGCCGCCCCGAGTAGCACCATCGATCCCCGCCTGGCGCGGGGCGACGATATCGAGATTGAGCATCGGGAGGCGAGCGAGATATGGGCCGCGGCCGGTCTGTCCCGGGCGCCGAAAGGGGTGGAGACGCTCAACCCCGCCTTTGATATCACCCCGGCCGGACTGGTCTCGGCCATCGTGACCGAAAAGGGGATTTGCAGCCCGGCCGAGGGCCAGGGCATGGAGCTGCTGCAGCCGTCCGCCTGAGGGCACTCTCCCGCCCGCGCCTATGGTAAGATTACCGCTTTATGTCCGCCGCCCCGTCAGGGGCCGCGGCGGCCCGGAGGGCCCCGGATGGTCCCTCCGCCTGTCACCGTGTTGATTAACCGGGGAGCCTGCCTGCCCAATGGCTGATATCGCTCGCGAAATCTCGAACGTCAACCTCGAAGACGAAATGCGCCAGTCCTATCTCGATTACGCCATGAGCGTGATCGTGGGGCGCGCCCTGCCGGATGTCCGTGACGGCCTCAAGCCCGTTCACCGCCGGGTTCTCTATGCCCAGAAGGTCCTGGGTAATGACTTCAACAAGTCCTACAAGAAGTCAGCCCGCGTGGTCGGTGACGTCATCGGTAAATACCACCCCCATGGCGACTCGGCCGTCTATGACGCCATCGTGCGCATGGCCCAGCCCTTCTCCATGCGCTACACCCTGGTGGACGGGCAGGGCAACTTCGGCTCCATCGACGGCGACGCGCCGGCCGCCATGCGTTACACCGAAGTGCGCATGGCCAAGATCGCCCATGAATTGCTGGCGGATATCGACAAGGAAACCGTCGACTTTATCCCCAACTACGATGAATCCGAGTGGGAGCCGCAGGTACTTCCCACCAAGCTGCCCAATCTGCTCATCAACGGCTCCTCCGGGATTGCCGTGGGCATGGCCACCAATATCCCGCCCCACAATCTGAGCGAGGTGGTCAGCGGCTGTATTGCCCTGCTGCAGAACCCGGATACCACCATCGACGAATTGATGGAGCACATCCCAGGGCCGGATTTCCCCACCGCCGGGATCATCAATGGTGCCCGGGGTATCCACGAGGCCTACCGCACTGGTCGTGGCCGCATCTATATCCGCGCCCGCACCGAGATCGAGACCGACGAGAAATCCGGCAAGCAGACCATCGTGGTCAACGAGCTGCCTTATCAGGTCAACAAGGCGCGGTTGCTGGAAAAGATCGCCGAGCTGGTCAAGGAAAAGCGCATCGAGGGCATCACCAACCTGCGTGATGAGTCCGACAAGGACGGCATGCGCATGGTGATTGAGCTGCGTCGCGGCGAAGTCGCCGACGTGGTGCTCAACAACCTGTATCAGATGACCCAGATGCAGCAGGTCTTCGGCATCAACATGGTCGCCCTGGTGGACGGTCAGCCGAGGCTGATGAACCTCAAGCAGGTGCTGGATGCCTTCATCCGCCACCGCCGCGAAGTGGTCATCCGCCGCACCATCTTCGATCTGCGCAAGGCCCGTGAGCGGGCCCATGTGTTGGAAGGCCTGGCCGTGGCCCTGGCCAATATCGACCCGGTCATTGAGCTGATCAAGCAATCGCCAGGCCCCGCCGAGGCCAAGGCCGCCCTGGTGGCCAAGCGCTGGCAGCCCGGCATCGTTCTCGACATGCTGGAGCGGGCCGGTGCCGAGGCCTCGCGGCCGGAGGGGCTGGGCAGTGAATTCGGTCTGGTGGACGGCGAGTATCAGCTCACCGAGACCCAGGCCCAGGCCATCCTGGACCTCAAGCTGCATCGTCTCACTGGGCTTGAGCAGGACAAGATCCTCAATGAATACAAGGAATTGCTGGAACGTATTGAGGATCTGCGCGAAATCCTGAACAGTGAAGAGCGCCTGACCCAGGTCATTCGCGAGGAACTGGAAGCCATTCGTGAACAGTATGGCGACCCCCGCCGCACCGAGATCCAGATCGATCACAGCGATCTGTCCATGGAAGATCTCATCAGCGAGGAAGACGTGGTGGTGACTCTCTCCCATGCCGGCTATGTGAAGTCCCAGCCGGTGGACGCCTACCGGGCCCAGCGCCGGGGCGGGCGCGGCAAGGCCGCCACCCAGGTCAAGGATGAAGACTTCATCGACAAGCTCTTCATCGCCAATACCCACGACACCATGCTGTGCTTCTCCAGTCACGGCAAGGTCTACTGGCTGAAGGTCTATCAGATTCCCCAGGCCGGTCGTGGCGCCCGTGGCAAGCCGATCGTCAATCTGCTGCCGCTGGAGCCCAGTGAGCGCATCACCACCGTCTTGCCGGTGCGAGAGTACGATGCCGATCACTTCGTGTTCATGGCCACTCGCAGTGGCGTGGTCAAGAAGACCTCCCTGGAGCAGTTCTCCCGTCCCCGTACCAGCGGCATCATTGCCGTGGGTCTGAAGGGCGACGACGCCCTGGTGGGTGCGGCGATCACCGATGGTGGTTCCCACATCATGCTGTTCGGCAGCAATGGCAAGGCCATCCGTTTCAAGGAATCCGATGTCCGCACCATGGGCCGTACGGCCTCGGGCGTGCGTGGCATCAAGCTGCCGGCCGGTAACGAAGTGGTCAGCCTGCAGATCGCCAGTGATGATTGCGATGTGCTCACCGCCACCGAGAACGGTTACGGCAAACGCACGCCGGTCAGTGAATACTCGGTTCAGGGCCGGGGCGGGCAGGGCATCAAGTCCATCCAGACCTCCCAGCGCAATGGCCGGGTGGTAGGTGCCCAGCTCGTCTCCGACGACGACGAGATCATGCTCATCAGCAATGCCGGCACCCTGGTCCGCACCGGCGTCAACGACATCTCCGTGGTCGGCCGCAACACCCAGGGTGTTCGCCTGATCCGCCTCGGTAAGGACGAGAAACTGGTCGGCGTGGAACGCGTCGAGGCCCTGAACGGTGAGGATGAAGAGGGCGATGCAGGGGAAGGCCCGGCCGAAGAGTAATCCTCGGGCGGGGGTTTGCCTTGCGCAGAGACGCAAAGACGCAGAGGAAAACCTTGCTTGATCTGAGGGCACGGCGGGCGCCGTGCTCTGTTTGTTTCTTACCCTTCACTCCTGACCCCTGACCCCTGACCCCTCACAAAGATCAATAGTGCATATAAGCCTTTCAGGCTGGTCCCATGCCGGTTGACTGATGCATCATACTGAGACCTCTGATCCAGTCATCGGTGCCGGGTCGGGTGGTCAAGGGTTCCTTGTTTATTGAGCCGGGAGGCGTCGTGACGCAGCGGGCGTGGAATTTCAGCGCGGGGCCGGCGATGTTGCCGGGGGCGGTGATTGAGCGGATTCAGGAGGAGTTGCCGGACACCAACGGCTCGGGCATGTCGGCCATGGAGATGAGTCACCGGGGGGCGGATTTTCGGCACATCGCCGAGGCCGCCGAGGCCGATCTGCGCGAGTTGATGGCGATTCCGGATGACTACCGGGTGCTGTTTCTGCAGGGCGGGGCCACGGCCCTGTTTTCCGTCTTACCGCTGAATCTGGCCAATGGCAGTGGCCGTGCCGACTATGTCCGCACCGGACACTGGTCCAGCAAGGCCATTGCCGAGGGCCGGCGATTCTGTCAGCTACACATTGCGGGCGACAGCGAGGAGAACGAGTACACCCGGGTGCCGGACGACTACGATTTCGACCCCGGTGCCGACTATGTCCATGTAACACCCAATGAAACCATCCACGGACTGCGTTTTCCAGACTTGCCGGACACGGGGGCTGTGCCGGTGGTGGCCGACCTGTCTTCGGCCATTCTCTCCGAGCCCATCAATGTCCGGGATTACGGCCTGATCTATGCCGGGGCGCAGAAGAATATCGGTCCGGCGGGGCTCTGCATTGTCATTGTCCGCGAGGATCTGCTCACCGGCGCCCGCGAGGGCACGCCGGCGCTGATGGACCTCAAGGCCCAGGCCGGGGCCGGCTCCATGCTCAATACGCCGCCCACCTTTGCCTGGTATGTGGCTGGGCTGGTGTTTCAGTGGTTGAAAGCGCAGGGTGGGGTGGAGGCCATGGCCCATCGCAATCGCAAGAAGGCCGAATTGCTTTATGGTGCCATCGACGGGTCGGATTTCTACCGCAACCCGGTGGTACCGGCCTGCCGTTCGCTGATGAACGTGCCGTTTTTCCTGGCCGACTCGGCCCTGGAGGATCGTTTCAAGTCGGAAGCCCGGGATCTCGGCCTGTTGACCCTGGGCGGCCACCGCGCCGTTGGGGGCCTGCGCGCGAGTATCTACAACGCCATGCCGCTGGAAGGTGTCCAGGCCCTGGTGGATTTCATGGCCGACTTCGAGCGGCGCTACGGCTGAGTCGGTTCAAGGTTATCGAGCAAGACTTCGCTGCCGGTCCGGACTCTCCGCGGCTGCAGCGGACCTGGTGGTTTTTATCCGACAGGGTATTGATTCATGATTTTTCGCATCAAGACGTACAACAATATCAACGAAGCCGGTCTTGAGGCCTTTCCCCGCGGCCTTTACGAGGTGGGCAGCAGTATCGAGTCCGAGGATGCGGTTCTGGTCCGCTCAGCAAGGCTGCACGAGCAGCCCCTGTCTCCCAATCTGAAAGCCGTGGCCCGGGCGGGTGCCGGGGTCAACAATATCCCGGTGGATCGGCTTTCCGAGCAGGGAATCCCCGTGTTCAACGCCCCCGGCGCCAATGCCAACGCGGTCAAGGAGCTGGTGATCGCGGGGTTGTTCATGGGCTTTCGCAACATCGCCCCGGCCCTGGAGTTCGTGGAGCGGATCGAAGGCGAGGGAGAGAGCTTCGAGAAGGCGGTGGAAGCGGGCAAGAAACGCTTCGTGGGTCGTGAACTGCCCGGCCGCCGGCTCGGTGTGGTGGGTCTTGGCGCCATCGGTGGGCAGGTGGCCAACGCCGCCCGCTCCCTGGGCATGGAGGTCATCGGCTACGATCCGGGCCTGACCGTGGAGCACGCCTGGCGGCTGGCCTCGGACGTGCGCCAGGCCCGCAGCCTTGACGAATTGCTGGGGGAATCCGATGTGGTCAGCCTGCATGTGCCGCTGATGGACAAGACCCGGGACCTGATCAACGAGCGGCGGATCGCTGTCATGCGGCCCGGGGCCGTGCTGCTGAACTTTGCCCGTGATGGCCTGGTGGATCGGGAGGCGGTGATTGCCTCGGTGGAGTCGGAACATCTCGGCGGATACGTCACGGATTTCCCCCATCCGGACTTGCTGAAGCGGGAAAGGGTGGTGGCGCTGCCGCATCTGGGAGCCTCTACCGGCGAGGCGGAGGCCAATTCCGCGGTAATGGCGGTGCAAAACCTGCGAGATTTCCTCGAGAACGGTAATATACGCCATTCGGTGAATTTCCCGGACGTGGTCATGCCCCGTACCGACGGCGGGCGGCTGGCCGTGGCCAATGCCAATGTCCCCAATATGGTGGGGCAGGTGGGTACCGCCCTGGCCGAGGCCGGCCTCAACATCGTTGATCTGCTCAATCGGTCACAGGGCGAGTTGGCCTACACCCTGGTGGACGTGGATGGCGAGGTGCCCGAGACGGTGGCGGCCGCCATCGAGGCCATCGACGGCGTCCTGAAAGCCAGAAGCATCGCGCCGGTGTCTGCCCGCGGCTGAGAAGGCCGCGGCGCTGCCGCCGGCCTGGTCGTAATCAGAGGTTTTCCTCTCAAATACAGATACTGGAGTGATCATGGCAAGCCAATTCCTGGACAAGGCCCTGCCGGGTGTGCAGAGCCTCAAGCCCTATGAGCCGGGCAAGCCCATCAGCGAGCTGCAGCGTGAACTGGGCCTGGACGATATCGTCAAGCTCGCCTCCAATGAAAACCCCCTGGGGCCCAGCCCCAAGGCCCAGGCCGCCATGCGCGAGGCCCTGGAGGATCTGGCGCTGTATCCCGACGGCAACGGCTTTGATCTCAAGCGGGCGCTGTGCGAAAAGCATGGTGTCAAGCCGGAGCAAATCACCCTTGGTACCGGCTCGGATCATATCCTGGAACTGATTGCCCGCGTCTTCCTGGGGCCGGGCCGCAACGCGGTCTTTTCGAAATACGGCTTTGCCATCTACGCCATCGTCAGTCAGGCCGCCGGTGCCGAGCTGCGGGTGGCCGACGCCCTGCCGGAGGACCACCCGGCGATGCCCTACGGTCATGACCTGGAGGCCATGGCCGGGCAGATCGATGAGAACACCCGCGTGGTCTTCATCGCCAACCCCAACAACCCCACCGGGACCTGGGTGGATCGGGCCACCCTGACTGCCTTCCTGGACAAGGTGCCGGCCGACACCCTGGTGGTGCTGGACGAGGCCTACTACGAGTACGTGGAAGAGGCGGATTATCCGGACGGCCAGACGCTGTTGGCCAATTACCCGAACCTGCTGGTCATGCGGACCTTCTCCAAGGCCTATGGCCTGGCGGGGATCCGGGTGGGCTATGGTCTGGCCAGCGAAGAAATCACCGATCTGCTCAACCGCGTTCGCCTGGCCTTCCATCCCAATACCCTGGGTCAGGTGGCTGCCACCGCGGCCCTGGCTGATCAGGCCCATATCGACAAGTCCATCGCCATGAACCGGGAGGAGCTTGCCAAGATGCAGGCCGGCTTGCGCGAGCGGGGCTTTAAAACCATTCCCTCGGTGTGCAACTTCGTTACCGTGGATACCGGCCGCCCGGGCCGTGAGGTCTTCCAGGACCTGCTGCGCCAGGGCGTGATCGTGCGGCCTCTGGATGGCTACGGCATGCCCACCCATGTGCGCGTCTCGGTGGGCCTCCCGGAAGAGAACGAGCGCTTCTTCCATGCCTTTGATGCGGTCATGGGCAGCGCCACGGCGTGAGCCAGGTTTCCGGCATGGGCTCGGCACAGGGACGTGGATGGCAGCTTGGGGCGGCCGCCGAGATTGGCGGCGTCCTGCAGGTGCCGGGTGACAAGTCCATCTCCCATCGGGCGCTGCTGTTTCTTGCCATCGCCGAAGGCGGTGGCGAGATTCGGGGTTTGCTGGAGGCGAGGGATTGCCTCAATACCCTGGCAGCTCTCCGCGCCCTGGGTGCCCGAATTGATTCTCTGGGGCCCGGCAGCTATCGCGTGGTCGGTCCGGCCGGTGGTGGCCTGCGTGCCCCCGACAAGCCCCTGGATCTGGGCAATTCCGGGACCGGTCTGCGCCTGCTTACCGGTTTGCTGGCGGGCCTGAACCTGCCCGCCAGCCTGACGGGAGATGCCTCCCTGTGCCGCCGGCCCATGGGGCGAATCGTCGATCCGCTCAACGCCATGGGCGCCGCGATCCGGGCCGAGGACGGCCGTCCGCCCCTGCATCTGGCCAGCCATGAGGGATTGCAGGGGATCGACTATGCCATGCCGGTGGCCAGTGCCCAGGTCAAATCCGCCATCCTGTTGGCGGGGTTGCATGCCCGGGGCGAGACCCGGGTCCGCGAGCCGGCGCCCACCCGGGATCACAGCGAGCGCATGCTGGCCGGTCTGGGTGCCGATATCGAATGGGGGCAGGGCGAGGTACGCCTGCGGCCCGGTGGTCTGCGCGGCCAGGATATCGATGTGCCGGCAGATTTTTCCTCGGCGGCCTTCTTCGTGGCCCTGGCCGCCGCCCGGCCGGGGGCGGAAATATGCTTGCGCCAGGTCGGCATCAACCCCACTCGCGATGGGCTCCTGCGCCTGCTGAAACGGATGGGGGCCGCTGTCGGTCTGGAGAACCAGCGATTGGTCGGCGGAGAGCCGGTGGCTGACATCCGGGTGACCGGGCAGCCGCTTGAAGCCATTACCGTCAGTGCCGAGGAAGTGGCCCTGGCGGTGGACGAGATTCCCGCCTTGATGATTGCCGCCGCCCGCGCCCGGGGCACGACCCATGTGGAGGGCGCGGCCGAGCTGCGGGTCAAGGAAAGTGATCGCATCGCCGCCATGGCCGAAGGCCTGCAGGCCATGGGTTTGTCGGTGGAGACCCGGCCCGATGGCCTGTCGGTCACCGGTGGTCCGATTCGGGGCGGCCGGATCGCCTCCCGGGGCGATCACCGTATTGCCATGAGCTTCGCCATGCTGGGCGCCTTGCTGCCCGCCGGCGAGCAACTGCGGATCGATGATGTGGACAATGTGGCCACTTCTTTCCCCGATTTCATTGCCCGCTGCAAGGCAGTGGGGGTCAATATTCAGGAGTCATGATGGTGAATAGCGAGTCGTCCGACATTCCGGTGGTGACCATTGACGGGCCCAGCGGTGTCGGCAAGGGAACAACCGCTTCACTGCTGGCCCAGGCGCTGGACTGGCATCTTCTGGACAGCGGCGCCCTTTATCGCCTGCTGGCCCTGTCGGCCATGCGCGCCGGTGTGGCACCCGAGGAGGAAGCCCGCCTGGAAACCATGGCCCAGAGCCTGGCGGTGCGTTTCGAGGCCGGCGAGGGCGAGCAGCGGGTGCTGCTTGCCGGCGAGGATGTGAGCCGGGAAATCCGGACCGAGGATTGCGGCACCATGGCCTCGCGGATCGCCGCTGTGCCCGGCGCGCGTCGCGGCCTGGTCAAGCTCCAGAAGGACTTTCGACAGGCGCCGGGGCTAGTGGCCGATGGCCGTGACATGGGGACCACCATCTTCCCGGACGCCCCGCTCAAGATATTTTTGACCGCAAGCCCCGCGGAAAGGGCCCTGAGACGTCATAAGCAGTTGAAAGAGAAGGGGATTGATGCTAACGTTGGTGAGCTTGAAGTTGCGATTGCGGAGCGGGATCGGCGCGATGCCGAGCGCTCCACCTCGCCGCTCAAGCCGGCGGACGATGCGGTGCGCATCGACACCACCGAATTGAGCATCAACCAGGTGCTTGATCGCGTGCTTTCGCTGGTCAAGGAAAGGCTGGACGGCTAGGCCCCAAAAGGGCGGATGCCGGCCATCACATCCGGGCAGGCCAGGGGCCTGACCGGTTTTTTCGTTGCAGGACGGATCAGACAGGAGGTCGGATCCGATCAATCAAACCCCGGCATGGGCGGGATGGCCCGTGACGGACAACAGAAGCTGCCCGAGAGGGCACGGGAAGATAACCACATGTCAGAAAGTTTTGCCGAACTGTTTGAACAGAGCATCGCCGCGGAGCAGATGCAGCCCGGTTCCATCATCCACGCCAAGGTGGTTGAGATCCGGGATGATTTCGTCATCGTCAATGCGGGGCTGAAGTCCGAGGGTGTGATCCCGGTCAGCCAGTTCCGTAATGAAGAGGGCGAGCTGGAAGTCAGCGAAGGTGATGAAGTCGAAGTGGCCCTCGACGCTGTCGAGGATGGCTTTGGCGAGACCCGCCTGTCCCGGGAAAAGGCCAAGCGTGCCCGCACCTGGACCAAGCTGGAAGCCGCTTACGACGCCGGCGAGATTGTCCACGGCCACCTCAGTGGCAAGGTCAAGGGCGGTTTCACCGTCGACCTGGACAACATCCGCGCGTTCCTCCCCGGGTCCCTGGTGGACGTACGCCCCGTGCGCGACCCCACCTACCTGGAAGGCAAGGAACTGGAATTCAAGGTCATCAAGCTCGATCGTCGCCGCAACAACGTGGTGGTGTCCCGCCGCGCGGTGGTCGAAGAAGAGTACAAGGAAGAACGCGACAAGCTTCTGGAAGAACTGCAGGAAGGCCTGGTCACCAAGGGTATCGTCAAGAACCTCACCGACTACGGTGCCTTCGTGGACCTGGGCGGTATCGACGGCCTGCTCCACATCACCGACATGGCCTGGCGCCGCGTGAACCATCCCTCCGAGGTGGTCAACGTGGGCGACGAGATCGAGGTCAAGGTGCTCAAGTTCGACCGTGAGCGCATGCGCGTGTCCCTGGGCCTCAAACAGCTCGGCGAGGATCCGTGGATTCAGATCGCCCACCGTTATCCGGTTGGTGCCCGCATCTTCGGCAAGGTGACCAACCTGGCCGATTACGGTTCCTTCGTGGAAATCGAGGAAGGTGTGGAAGGTTTGGTGCACGTGTCCGAAATGGACTGGACCAACAAGAACATCAACCCCGGCAAGATCTGCCAGGTGGGCGATGAAGTCGAGGTCATGGTGCTGGATATCGACGAAGAGCGTCGCCGCATCTCCCTCGGCATGAAGCAGTGCCAGCCCAACCCGTGGGACGAGTTCGCCGCCACCCACAACAAGGGCGACAAGATCACCGGCAAGATCAAGTCCATCACGGACTTTGGTATCTTCGTTGGCCTGGAAGGCGGCATCGACGGCCTGGTTCACCTCTCCGACATCTCCTGGGATCAGACCGGCGAGGAAGCCATTCGCGACTTCAAGAAGGGCGACGAAGTGGAAGCCGTTGTGCTTTCCGTCGACCCCGAGCGCGAGCGGATTTCTCTCGGCGTCAAGCAGATGGACAAGGACCCGCTGGGTGCTTTCCTGGCCGAGTATCCCAAGGGCAGCATGATCAAGGGCAAGGTCCGCGAAGTGGACGCCAAGGGTGCCGTGATCGATCTGCCGGAAGAGCAGGAAGGTTATCTGCGTGCTTCCGAGCTGTCCCGCGAGAAAGTGGAAGACGCCCGCAGTGTGCTCAACGAGGGTGATGATATCGAAGCCCGCATCGTCGGCATCGATCGCAAGACCCGCGTGATCAGCCTGTCGGTCAAGGCCAAGGATGAGCAGGAAGAGCGCAAGGCGGTCAAGCAGTACTCCGACAGCAGCCAGGGCACCGGTGGTACCACCAGCCTCGGCGACCTGCTGAAAGAGCAGCTTGAAAACAAGTAATCTTTCGGGATGAAGGTATAGGCTTTCCCGGCGTCTGGCCCAGGCCAGGCGTCGGGGAAGTTTTCCTTGGAAAGGGGTAGGGGACCACCAAGATGAACAAGATTACCAAGTCCGAGCTCATCGAAGTTCTCTCTGGGCGATTGGGGCATTTGCCGGCCAAGGACGTGGAACTGGCGGTCAAGACCATACTTGAGCAAATGAGTAATTCCCTATCCAGCGGCCGTCGAATCGAGATTCGCGGATTCGGCAGCTTCTCCCTTCACTACCGGCCACCTCGCATGGGGCGTAACCCCAAGACCGGTGAGTCGGTGGCCCTGTCCGGCAAGTATGTGCCCCATTTCAAGCCGGGCAAGGACCTCCGCGAACGTGTCAATGACGGATATCAGAAGGAACTGGAGCGGGCGGACTGATCACACTGTGGTAAAGTTCTCCGCACGGGCGCTTGCCTTAGTTGGCAATTCCCGTTCCAGGAACAGTCCGTCGGAGTTGGCCATCATGCGTTTCCTTCGTCTTACCCTGCTGATTCTCTTGATCCTGGTGGTGGTTGTGCTCACCTGGGTCAACACCGCATCCGTGGAGCTTAATTACCTGATTGGTAGCGTTGAGCTCCCACTCCCCATTGCCCTGTGGAGCAGTGCCTTTATTGGCGCCATCCTGGGTTTCCTGGCCAGTCTCGGTATGATCGTGCGGATGAAGCGGGACAATGCCCGACTGAAGCGTGCGGCCCGTTTGGCCGAGACCGAGGTAAACAACCTCCGCAACCTGCCGATCAGGAATGACCGCTGAACTGTTTCTGTTGATCCTGCTTGCCCTGCCGCTGGCCCTATTGCTGGGATGGCTGCTGGGGCGGCGCGGCCGTGCCGGGCGCCGCAGCGGCGGCAGCGGCATGCGTGCCGATTACTATCAGGGTCTGAATTACCTTTTGGAAGAACAGCCGGACAAGGCCATTGAAGTCTTTATCCGGATGGTGGAAGTGGATAGCAGCACGGTGGAAACCCACTTCGCCCTGGGTAGCCTGTTCCGGCGTCGCGGGGAAGTGGACCGGGCCATCCGCATTCATCAGAACCTCATTGCCCGTCCCAATCTCAATCGAAACCAACGCCACCAGGCGCTGTTCGCCCTGGCCGAGGACTATATGCGCGCCGGTCTGCTGGACCGGGCGGAAAGCCTGTTTCTCGAATTGACCGATGTGCGCGCTTATATGGAGTCAGCCCTGAGCCGGCTGATCAGCATCTACGAACAACAAAAAGACTGGGACCAGGCCATCCTCATGGCCCGCAAGCTCGAGCTGGCCACCGGTCATCCCCAGAATGACCGGGCCGCCCAGTATTACTGTGAGCTGGCCGAGGCCCGTCTCAATGAGCGCGATCTGCGACAGGCCCGTCGCTATCTCAAGCGGGCAGAGATGTTTGACCGCCGCAATGTGCGCGCCGCCATGCTTCGTGCCCGGCTGATGCGCGAGGAGGGCAACCCGCGCAGCGGTATCCGCAGTCTTCGCCGCGCCCTGGAGACCGATGTCTCCCTTGCCCTGGAAGTCCTGCCCTCCCTTTATCGCCTATTCCAGGAAAGCAGTCAGGGCGAGGGCTTTTCCATGGTCCTCGAGGATCTGCGGACGGCCTCGGATGATGCCGTCTCCCAGATTGCCCTGGCGGCCATCGTTGATCCCGACATCAAGGACCCGGTCGCTGAAGCCTGTATTGCCCAGTATCTTCGCGGTGCGCCGGGGCTCAAGGGCTTCACCGAGCTGGTGGAGCTTCTGACCGGTCAACCGCCGGAAGATTCCGAGCAGAGCATGCAATCCCTGCGTCACGCCCTGCAGCGGCTGCTGGAGGCCGCTCCCAAGTACCGCTGCAACGAGTGTGGTTTCACCGCCCGCCACCTGCTCTGGCAATGCCCCAGCTGCAAGAGCTGGAACAGCATCCGGCCCCATTACGAAATTTCCCTACCCCATGTACTGAATCCTCCTACAAGCGGAATGGAAATTCGCCGTTGATGGAAGTCCCCCGCTGAACAACAATATTCCCCGTCCGCAACACGGACGTCTGAACTCAACTTCAGGGATCAGTAAAACAAAGGGGAATAATCATGACTGGATCTTTCTTCAAAGGCCTCGTGGCCGCTGTACTCTTCCTTGTCGCTCACACCGTCATTGCCGGTCAGTCGGTCAATATCAACACCGCCTCGGCCGATGAAATCGCCGATGCACTGGAAGGGGTAGGGGAGACCCGGGCCCAGGCCATCGTCGAATTCCGTGACGAGCACGGCGAGTTCCTCAGCCCCGAAGACCTGATCATGGTCAGCGGCGTGGGCGAGGTCACCCTGGACCGCAACCGCGAGCGCATCCGGGTGGACGACTGAGCCAGCTCTTTCCCGCAAGGTGACTGTTGGAGGCCCGGCCCTGCCGGGCCTCTTCTGCATTTGTTGAAGCGCCCGAAGAGGTGGGGATAGAATGAATTCCATGGCAAGCGACATCCGACAAGAGCTGCACACCCTGGCCGAGCGTCTGCCCGAAGACGCGAGCTGGGCAGACGTTATGGAACTGCTCCGCTACCGGGAAGCCGTGGCGGAAGGCTTGGCCGCCGCTGATCGCGGCGAGTACGCCAGTGAAGACGCAGTGCGCCGGGTGTTTGCCAAATACGGGTTGAGGTCTTGAAGCTACGTTGGACAGTGCCCGCCCTACAAGATTTTGAACAAGCCCACGATTTCATAGCGCAGGACAACCCAAAAGCCGCTCAGCAGATTGCCCAGAGACTGCTGGATGCAACCCGCACCTTGCTCGAATACCCTTATATCGGCCGAGTGGGCGAGGACGAAACTACCCGGGAATGGCACGTCCAGAATACCCCGTACCTGCTCGTCTAGAGAATCAAGGCGGACTTCGTTGAGGTGCTGCGTGTCTGGCACTTCGCTCGAGATGCATCCAACCGGGGCAGCTAAGCTGCCTGGCTGAGCTTCCCTGGCTTCCTCTTGGGCCGCTCGGGAATTAGACTGAGGGGTGCATCACAACAGTCAGCCCTCGAGATTCAAGGAGCAGAGAGCCCAGTGAGCAATAAAATCCGCAAGGCCGTTTTTCCCGTCGCGGGCCTCGGCACCCGCTTTCTGCCCGCCACCAAGGCCAATCCCAAGGAAATGCTGCCGGTGGTGGACAAGCCCCTCATTCAATACGCCGCCGAGGAAGCCGTGGAGGCCGGCGCGGAAGTGCTCATTTTCGTTACCGGCCGTAACAAGCGCGCCATCCCGGACCACTTCGACCGGGCCTATGAACTGGAAAACGAACTCTCCCTGCGTCACAAGGCCGACCGCCTGGAAGCCGTGCAGAACATCGTCCCCGAGGGCGTCGACTGCATCTACATCCGCCAGGCCGAAGCCCTCGGACTCGGTCACGCCGTTCACTGTGCCCGCAATCTGGTGGGCCAGGAACCCTTTTATGTGGTCCTCGCCGATGATCTGGTCCATGCCGAGGGCCCGGGCTGCCTCAGCCAGATGCGAGAGCAATACGAAAAGCGCGGCGGCAGCATCCTCGGCACCCAGCACGTCCCCGACGAACATGTCTCGCGCTACGGCATCGTCGACGGCGAGCCCCTCGAGGAAAGTCTCTGGCGTCTCATGGGTATGGTGGAAAAACCCAGCCCCGAACAGGCGCCTTCCAACATGGGCGTGATCGGCCGCTACGTCCTCACCCCGCGAATCTTCGACCTGCTCGCCACCACCGGCCGCGGCGCCGGCGGCGAGATCCAGCTCACCGACGCCATCGACCGCCTGCTCCGTGAAGAATCCGTCTACGCCTACAACTTCAACGGCAAACGCTACGACTGCGGCGACAAACTCGGCTACCTCGAAGCCAACGTCGAACTCGCCCTGGCCCATCCTGAACTGGGCCCGGAGTTTCGTGACTATCTGCAGCGGTTCATCAGAAAAATGGACAACGACTGAGCATGTAGGGTCTTTCACTGCTGCTGAACGATTCTTCGAGGACATCTTGTGCTTGCTTTCTCGCCAGCATCCCGAATCCCAGGTTTGGATGCATGTTGGAGAGTACGACACGGTTATCCTGGCAGGCTGAGTACCGAGGCCCATGATGCGGTCTCAACTTGAGGGACGGTGGATAAGCAGCCTGAGGAAGGGGAGGGGACATGAGTAGATTGATACTCGTATGTGGCCTTGTATTAATCGGGAGTCTGATGGTTGATGCGGAAGTCTCAGGAGAAGAGGGCTCGTTTGAAAAGAACCTTTTGGGTACTTGGCTTTTTGAGAGACTAGAAAAGCATGATGCGAGGATGGAGGGGTGTCCGCCTGCGATTCGATTTGATGCGGGTGGCTCTTATGTAATCTTTAGTGATTGCTACGCCGACGACCTTGAGTACCCAGTCGTGGAGAAAGGTTCGTGGCATTTTGACCCTGACAGCCATAAATTGACCATGGTTGGAAGGGAATTTGTTGCAGATTATCAATTTCACGGTGACGATGATCCATTGATCGGAAAGGTGAAGTCAGTTTCAGATGAACAAATGACCATCTGCTTCTTCAGGGATGAGAGCTGTGAGAATGAAGTTTATGCTAGGACAGATGGGGAATGAATGATGTGGCTCCAGAAGATAGGGAACCAACAATTAAAATACCCTGTTTTTTTAATGCCGGGCAGAGCCCAGGCATTTGAAGAAGCCCCTTCCAAGCTTTTTCGGTCGCCACCCGGATGAGCGATGGTAATACCCACCATTTTTAGTGGCACCCAAAAATCAGTAGATCAAAAACCCAATGCCCCCCGCTGCGATGACCAGTAGCCACACCGGTATGCGACCGGAGGCCAGACCGGCCAGGACGGCGAGGGCGAGGAGGGTGTCGCGCCAGTCGCTGATGCCGGCGGTGAGGACGGGGTCGTAGAGGGCGGCGGCGAGGATGCCGACGACGGCGGCGTTGACGCCGGCCAGGTGGCGGCGCAGGTGCTGGTTCTCGCGCACGCGGGCCCAGAAGGGCAGCACTGCCAGCAGAATCAGCATGCCCGGCAAGAAGATGGCGATCAGCGCCAGCAGCCCGATGCCGATGCCCCCGGCGGCGGTACCGACGAATCCCCCAAAGGCGAACAGCGGTCCGGGCAGGGCCTGGGCGGCACCGTAGCCGGCCAGGAAGCTGTCTTCGTCGAGCATGTCGGTGGCGACGGTTTCGGCGTGGAGCAGAGGCAGGACCACGTGCCCGCCGCCGAAGACCAGGGCGCCGGCGCGGTAGAGGGCATCGCTGATCGACAGCCAGGTGGCGGGGAAGAGCCAGGCCATCAATGGCAGCCCCAGGAGCAGCCCCACAAAGAGCCCAGCGGCCACCAGGCCGCCCCGGCGCCGGAACGGCAGGGACAGGGCCGAGCCGGCCTGAACCGCCACGCGGGGGACGAGCAGGGGCGCGAGCAGGGCGCCGAGGACAAGGGCGCTGATCTGGCCCAGTATGGACAGGCCGAGCAGCAGGGGCAGGCCCAGGGCGGTGGCCACGGCGAGGGCCGCGATCAGCAGGCGTTGCCAGTCCGGGGTGAGGTGGCGGGCCATGCCCCAGACCGCCCAGGCCACCACGCCCACGGCGGCGGCCTTGAGGGCGCGCAGCGGGCCTTCATAGTCGGCCGGATCCAAGGTCGCCAGACCGGCGGCGAGGGCGATCATGATGAGGGCCGAGGGCAGGGTGAAGGCGAGCCAGGCGGCCAGGGCGCCGCCCATGCCCGCACGATGCAGACCGATGGCGAAGCCCACCTGGCTGCTGGCCGGGCCCGGCAGGAATTGGCAGAGAGCGACCAGCTCGGCGTAGGTGGCCGAACTCAGCCACTGTCTTTCCTGGACGAAGACCCGCTGGAAGAAGCCGAGGTGGGCCACCGGCCCGCCAAAGGAGGTGAGCCCGAGCTTGAGGAAGATGGAGAAGACCTCGGTGATGGCTCTCACACTGCCGCTCCCTTGTTTGCCCCGGCACGATGAAAAAAGGGCCAGTTCGCGTGAACTGGCCCTTCTCTTCAATCTGGCTCCCCGGGACGGGCTCGAACCGCCGACCTAGTGATTAACAGTCACCCGCTCTACCAACTGAGCTACCGGGGAATTGATCTGCTCGCCTCAAGCGAGGGCCGCTATCTTATTCGGCCTCGCCCTCGGCGTCAACCGGGGCGAGGCCATTTTATGGCTTCGCTGTGCGGTGGTTTCCTATGCGGATTCGATCGCCTTGCGGATTCGCCCGCAGGCATCTTCCAGGGTGGCCATGTCGGTGGCGTAGGACAGACGCATGTGGCCGGGCAGGCCGAAGGCCGAGCCGGGGACCAGGGCGACGCCGGCTTCCTTGAGCAGGAATTCGGC
>NZ_JAYGII010000030.1:0-26342 GCF_034931365.1 Natronospira elongata | reverse complement strand
CCGGTGCGCATGGCGATGTCGATCATCAGGGCGCCGGCGATGGGCCCGAACAGGGAGGCCCAGCCGTAGGCTGCGGAGAAGGCGGCATTGGCCTTGGGCAGGGCCTCGGAGCGGACGCGGTCGCCGATCAGCTTGAGACAGACCGGGTAGGTGCCGCCGCCGGCCAGGCCGACGATGGCGAAGCCGAGCAGGTTGGGGCCGTAACCGGCGCCGGACCAGGCCAGCCAGCCGGTGGTGATGGCGCCGGCCAGGCCGATCAGGCCCAGGCCGGCCAGCACCCGCAGAGCGCCGATGCGGTCGGCAAGCACGCCACAGAGCGGCTGGGCGAGGACCGAGGCAATCAGCATCACGCCGACGATGTTCAGGGTCTGGCTGCGGTCGAAACCCAGGCGATGGCCCTCCACCGGGTAGATGCCGGTCATGCCGTTGTCCAGGACCCCGAAAATCACCGCGCCGAACAGCCCCAGTATCACCAGACGCCAGCGCAGGTGCCGGCCCCGCCGCCGGCTGGAGTCGGTTTCCGGTTTCGGCCGGGGCAGGCTTTTCAGCCCCCAGCGACAGACCGGAGCCACGATCACCGCCAGCAGGCCCACCAGGGCGAAACACCAGAGACCGAACCAGGCATAGGCCGGGGCCGAGAGCAGCACCCCGCCCCCGTAGCCGAGACCGAGCACAGTGCCATAGGCGGCCATGGCGCGACCGCGCTGATAGGGCTGTACCCCGCGCAGCAGTGCGGTTTCGGCGGCGATGAAAGTAAAGGCGGCCGCCAGCCCGAGCAGAAAGCGCACCGGGAACAGCAAATGCTCATGCCAGGCCAGGGCAAGCCCCAGCGCCGAGAAGCAAAGCCCCTGCAGGATGATCCCGGTCAAGGTGATCCAGCGCGGCCCCAGGCGGGCCACCAGGGTGCCCGCGAAAGGGCTGAGCAGGGCAATCGCCAGCGACAGGGTGGCCGAGACCGCCCCGGTGTAATACTCGGAAAAGCCCCGTTCTTCCAGAATCGAGGCCACCAGTGGCGCACTGGCCCCAAAACTGACCCCCACCAGGCCCATGGCGATGACCAGGGCCACCACGGCACGGGTGTTGAGGGCTTGGCTTTCGTCTCGGGGTTGGGGCGTCATTGGGTCGGTGATAGCACCGTAGGAGCGGATTCATCCGCGACGGGCGGCAATCCGCTCGCGAACGAATTCGCTCCTACGGTTGGGGTTATGAGGTTTGTTCTTCGATCCAATCATCCACAACCTGCTCCAGCACATCCAGGGGGATGGCGCCGTTGAGCAGCACGGTGTCGTGGAACAGGGCAATGTCGAAATCCTCGCCCAGGGCCTCCTCGGCACGCTGCCGCAGTTCGCGGATTCTGAGCTCGCCGATCTTGTAGGCCAGGGCCTGACCGGGCCAGGCGATGTAGCGGTCGATTTCGTTGATGATGTCGTGCTCGGCGCGGGCGGCGTTGCTCATGAAGAAGTCGATGGCCTCGTCCCGGGTCCAGTCCATGACATGCAGGCCGGTGTCCACGACTAGGCGCACGGCCCGCCACATCTCGTAGGTGAGCTGACCGAATTCATCGTAAAGGGTCTCATAGACCCCCATCTCGTGGGCCAGCCACTCGGTGTAGAGGGCCCAGCCTTCCACAAAGGCTGTGGGACCACCGTAGCGGCGGAACGCGGGCAGGCCCTCGATTTCCTGGGCCAGGGCGATCTGGAAGTGGTGGCCGGGCACCGCCTCATGCACGCTCAAGGCCGGGATTTCCCAGATCGGCCGGGTGTCCGGGCGATAGAGATTGACGTAGTAGAAACCGGCGCGGCTGCCGTCCGCCGCCGGCCGGGCGTAGTAGGCCGTGGTGGTATCCGGGGCGATGGAGTCCGGGATGGGCGTGACCCCGTAGGGCATGCGCGGCATGGTGTTGAAGAAGGGCGGAATCAGGCCGTCAATGCGCTTGGACTCGGCCCGGTAGTGCTTGAGCAGTTCGTCGGGGTCTTCGTAGTAGAACTTCTCGTCCGTGCGCAGATAGTGGAGAAAGTCATCGAAGTCCCCTTCGAATTCCAGCGCTTCAATGATCTCGTACATCTCGCCGCGAATTCTTTCGACCTCGCTGAGCCCGATTTCATGAATTTCTTCCGGGGTCAGTTCAGTGGTGGTGAAATGCTGGGCCCGCCAGGCGTAGTAGTCCTCGCCATCGGGGAAATAGCGGGCCCCCAGGGTCTCGCGGGCACCAGGGACATACTCTTCGGTGAAAAAGTCATGAAAGCGGTGATAGGCCGGGATAACCACCTCATTGATGGCGGCGATGGCCTGTTCGCGCAGGCGCGCCTGCTCTTCCTCCGGGATGCGGTCGGGCATGTTCTCGAAGGGGGTGAAAAAGCCGCTTTCCTCGGCACTGTCCACCAGTTGGGACTCGATCTGCGGGGGAATGCGCTCGGCAATCACGCGCGGCAGGGTCCAGCCGCTCTCGATACCCTCGGCCAGCAGGGCGATGGTCTGGTCCATGTAGCCGTCGAAGGTCTGCATCCGGTCAATCCAGTCCTCGAAATCGGACTGCCGACTCATGGGGATGCGGTTGACCATGTCATCGGCGGACTGAATACCGCCGCGCTGGTTGAGAGTGATCAGGTGGTGATCGTAGTGATGGCCATCGACGCGGGTTTCATACTGGTAGCGGAAGAGGTCGTAATTGAGCTGTTCCTCTTCCGGCAACAGGCTGCGGTCGATCTCGTCCAGCCGGGCCAGGACCTCGCGGTCGGCGGCCTGGCTGGCGGCCCGCGCCTCATCGCTCAAATCCGGCCATTCGGCATTGTAGCGGCGGTCACCCTGGGCAGACGCCATGGTCGGATTTTCCCGCAGCCCCCGTTCCCACTCTTCGTCAAACAGCTCGTGCAGGGCGGCAACAGCGGCTTCCGAGGCATTGGCCCCTTCATTTGCTGTGTCCCGCTCGCTTTCCTGCACCCCTTCCTCGGGGGCGTCACAGGCGGCGGCAATGGCCAGCCCGGCGGCGAACAATAGGGTCCAGACAACTCGCATAGTCAGCTCCTCATATTCCGTTTCGGAATGTAGCGCGGGGCGGGGTTTCGCGTTGGTGCCCGCCAGTCCCTTCCGGTATCATGTCACGCTTCCCGGGCCCAATCCGGGGCTCGACCGAATCGCGGACCAACCAAGGATAACCAAGGACCCGTATGGGCAACAGAACCCCCCTGTACGATCAGCATGTGGCACTGGGTGCCCGCATGGTGGATTTCGGCGGCTGGGACATGCCGGTCAATTATGGCTCCCAGATCGAAGAACACCACAAGGTACGCCAGGAGGCCGGCGTTTTCGATGTTTCCCACATGACCGTGGTGGATGTCGAGGGTTCCGGCGCCCGTGATTTTCTTCGCTACCTGCTCGCCAATGATGTGGCCAAGCTCAAGGGCCCCGGCCGGGCCATCTATGGCTGCATGCTGGATGAGCAGGGCGGCATTATTGATGACCTGATCACTTACTGGCGGGAGGAAGGTCGTTATCGGCTGGTGGTCAATGCCGCCACGCGGGAGAAGGATCTCAATTGGATCATGCGTCATGCCGAGCGGTTCGACGGGGTGACGGTGATTGAGCAGGCCGATACCGCCCTGCTGGCCATCCAGGGCCCCGCCGCGCGGGAGCGGGCCGCAGCCCTGCTGCCCGGCGAGCATCGGGAGGCGGCGATGGCCCTCAAGCCCTTTGGCTGTGGCGACTTCGGTGATGTCTTTGTTGCCCGTACCGGCTACACCGGCGAGGATGGTTTCGAGATCGTGATCCCCGCCGAACAGGCCCAGCGTTGGTGGCAGGGCCTGATGGAGGCCGGCGTGGTGCCCGTCGGTCTGGGCGCCCGTGACACCTTGCGTCTGGAGGCGGGTCTGAACCTTTATGGCAGCGACATGGATGAGTCGGTGACGCCATTGGAATCCGGTCTCGCCTGGACGGTGGCCTGGGAGCCGGCCGAGCGCGACTTCATCGGCCGTCAGGCGCTGGAAAAGCGCCGCGCCGAGGGCGCCAGCGAGAAATTCGTGGGTCTGATTCTGGAAGGCCGCGGCGTCCTTCGTGCCGGACAGACGATTGTCTGTGGCGCCGGCGAGGGCGTGACCACCAGCGGCAGTTATTCGCCCACCCTGGAGCGTTCCATCGGCCTGGCCCGGTTGCCCGGGGATTGCGGCGAGACCGTGGAAGTGGAGATTCGCAAGCGCAGGGTGCCAGCCCGCGTGGTCAAGCCTCCTTTCGTCCGGCAGGGCGAGATCAAAGTCGCCCTCTGAGCCGTTTGGATCAGGGCGGAAAAATCATCTCAAACTAGGGAGACAGGCGATATGAGCAATGTCCCGGCGGAACTAAAGTACAGCAAGAACCACGAATGGGTGCGGGTGGAAGATGACGGTAGCCTAACCGTGGGGATTACCGACCACGCCCAGGCGGCGCTTGGGGATCTGGTCTATGTGGAGGCCCCGGAGGTGGGTGAAAGCTACGGTGCCGGTGATGCCTGCGCGGTGGTGGAATCGGTCAAGGCCGCCTCTGATGTCTATTCACCGGTGGCCGGCGAAGTGATCGAGTCTCACGAGTCCCTGGCCGATGAGCCCGAGCACGTCAACGAAGACCCCTACGGCGAGGGCTGGATTTTCCGTCTGCGTCCGGATAAGCCCGAGGATGTGGATGCCCTGCTGGATGTCGATGGCTATCAGAAAATGCTGGAAGAGGAGGATGTCTGACGGAGATACCCGTCTGCACTCCTCGCTATCGAGCGGATTGTTAACCTGACGAGAACTGGATAACGGCGATGCCTTTCATTCCCCATACCGAGAACGAAGTCAAGGAAATGCTCGACGCCATTGGCGTTGACAGCATTGAGACTCTGTTCGATGAAATTCCCGAGAACCTGCGCATTCATGATCTGCCGGGGGTGCCCGAGTCGCTCAGCGAGATGGCCATCACCCGGTTGATGCATGAGCGGGCCGGCCGGGATGGCCAGCCAGCCTGTTTCATCGGCGCCGGTGCCTATGAGCATCACATTCCGGCCGCGGTATGGGAGATCACCACCCGAGGGGAGTATTACACCGCCTACACGCCCTACCAGGCCGAGGCCAGCCAGGGCACCCTGCAGCTCATCTATGAATACCAGTCCATGATGACCGAGCTGACGGGCATGGAGGTGTCCAATGCCTCCCTCTACGACGGTGCTTCCGGTCTGGCGGAAGCCTGTCTAATGGCGGTGCGGGCCAATCGCAAGTCCAAGTCTCGCCGCGTCCTGATGCCGACCTCGGTTCATCCCCTCTACCGGGACGTGACCGATGCCATTGCCGGCAGCCAGAAGCTGGCGTTCGAGGACATTCCCTATTGCGCCGAGTCCGGCACCACGCTGCTGGATGGTTTCAAGCGCTTTGAGGGAGAAGACATCACCGCCGTGGTTATTCCCCAGCCCAACTTCTTCGGCAAGCTGGAAGAAGTTAACGCCATCACCGACTGGGCCCATGCCCAGGGCGCGCTGGTGATCGGCGTGATCAACCCCACCAGCCTGGCCATCATCGATCCACCCGGTAACTGGGGGGAGCAGGGCGCCGATATCGTGGTGGGCGAGGGCCAGCCCCTTGGGGTGCCCATGTCCTCCGGCGGGCCCTACTTCGGCATTCTCTGCTGCTGCCAGAAGATCGTGCGCCAGATGCCTGGTCGTATTGTTGGCCGCACCGTGGACGAGGAGGGCAAGGAGGGCTTTGCCCTGACCCTGCAGCCTCGGGAACAGCATATCCGCCGTTCCAAGGCCACCTCCAACATCTGTACCAACCAGGGTCTGATGGTCACTGCGGCGACCATCTACATGGCGCTGCTGGGGGCCGAGGGCCTGGCCCGCGTGGCCGCCACCAGCCATCAGCGCACCCGTCAATTGGTGGATGCCCTCTGTGAGCTGGATGGTGTTGAACCGGTCTTCGACGGCCCCTTCTTCCATGAGGCCGCCATCCGCCTGGATCGCCCGGCCGAGAAGGTGCTGGCCGCCCTGGCCGAGCGTGACATCCTCGGTGGCCTGTCCCTCAAGGACTGGTACCCGGAGCTGGGTGAGGCCGTGCTGGTCTGTGCCACCGAAACCAAGACCGAGGACGACATTCGCGCCTACCGTGATGCCATGAGCGACGTACTGGCATCGGTGAAGGCCGCCTGATTTCTCCGCAAGAGCAACAAGACCCAGGAGGCAGTGGCATGGCTACGATTACTCTGCAGGGCAAGAAAATTCATACCGCCGGCGATTTGCCGGCGGTGGGTAGCACGGCACCGGATTTCCGGCTGGTGGCCGGTGACTTTTCCGATCGCAGCCTGAAGAATTTTGCCGGCAAGAAGAAAGTGTTGAACATCTTCATCAGTCTCGCCACTGGCATTTGCGCGGAGTCAACACGCAAGTTCAATCAATTCGCCGCCGAGCATCCGGATACGGTCATGTTGATGATCTCCGGTGACTTGCCCTTTGCCTCCGGTCAGTTCTGCAAGGACGAGAGTCTGGACAACGTCATCACTCTGTCGATGATGCGTAACAAGGATTTCGGTCAGGATTATGGCGTGCTGATGACGGATGGCCCCAGTGAGGGTCTGACCGCTCGCGCGGTCGTGGTTCTGGATGAGAACGACAAGGTTCTGCATGCCGAACTGGTGCCGGAAATCGCCCAGGAACCGGATTACGAAGCAGCCCTGAAAGTACTGGGCTAATCACCATCGTGGAACAACAGGGCCGGTGCCATGCACCGGCCGGTCAATGAGAACTGGAAGCAGACGACTATGCTGATTTTCGAACATGCCCGTCAGGGTCGCCGGGCCTACGCCCAGGCCCCCGCCGAGAAGCCGGCCTTTGATGACATTCCCGAACAGTTCCGACGCAAGGCGCCCCCCGAGCTGCCGGCGGTGTCCGAGTTGCAGGTGGTGCGTCATTACACCCGTCTGTCCCAGAAGAACTTCTCCATTGACACGAATTTCTATCCTCTGGGCTCCTGCACCATGAAGTACAACCCGCGGGCCTGTAACACGCTCGCCATGCTGCCCGGCTTTCTGGCCCGACATCCCCTTGGACCGGTGGATCATGGCCAGGGTTTTCTGGAATGCATGTACGAGCTGCAGGACATCCTTCAGGAAGTCACCGGCATGGCCGGGGTTTCCCTGACTCCCATGGCCGGCGCCCAGGGTGAGTTTGCCGGCGTGGCCATGATCAAGGCCTATCACGAGTCCCGTGGTGATCATGAGCGTGACGAGATCATCGTCCCCGATGCCGCCCATGGCACCAACCCGGCCACCGCCGTGATGTGCGGCTGCAAGGTGCGCGAGATCCCCACCGGCAAGGACGGGGATGTGGACCTGGAAGCCCTGCGTGCCGTGGTCGGTCCGAAGACTGCCGGCATCATGCTCACCAATCCCTCCACCGTGGGTGTCTTCGATCGCAAGATCGAAGAGATGTCGAAGATCGTTCACGAGGCCGGCGGCCTGCTTTACTACGATGGCGCCAACCTCAATGCCATCCTCGGCAAGGTGCGCCCGGGTGACATGGGCTTTGACGTCATCCACATGAACCTGCACAAGACCTTCTCCACTCCCCACGGTGGCGGTGGTCCGGGCAGTGGCGCCATTGGTGTCTCCAAGCGCCTGAAACCCTTCATGCCCGGCCCCATCGTCATGAAGGACGGTGACGGTTTCCGCTGGAGCAACAAGGACGAGCTGCCCAACAGCATTGGCCGTCTGTCCGCCTTCATGGGCAATGCCGGTGTGCTGCTGCGGGCCTACATCTATGCCCGGCTGCTGGGTCGTTCCGGCATGCAGCGGGTGGGCGAGTACGCCACCCTCAATGCCAATTACCTGATGGTGAAGCTGCGTGAGGCCGGTTTCGACCTGGCCTATCCGGAGCGTCGGGCCAGTCACGAGTTCATCGTGACCTTGAAGCGCCAGGCCAAGGAAACGGGCGTGATCGCCACCGACTACGCCAAGCGCTTGCTGGATTTCGGCTTCCATGCGCCGACCATGTACTTCCCCCTGCTGGTGCCCGAGTGTCTGCTCATCGAGCCCACCGAGAGCGAGCCCAAGGAGGAGCTGGACGGTTTTGTCGAGGCCATGGCCGCCATCAAGCGCGAGGCAGAGACCGAGCCTCAGACCGTGAAGGGCGCTCCCTACACCCTGCCGGTGAAGCGCCTGGATGACGTCAAGGCGGCCAAGGAGCTGGACCTGGCCTGGCGCAAGGCCAACGCCGCCTGAACACTATTGGCTGTAAAGACGCCAAGGTCACAAGGGAAGCAGTTGTCGCCTTTGTGCCTTGGCGTTTTTGCGTAAGCAAGGATTGAACGCAGCGCAAGCTATCGGAGCGCCGCAAAATATAACTGGGAGATATCTGATGACGGCATTGATCTGCGGTTCTTATGCCTACGACACCATCATGGTCTTCAATGGTCGATTCAAGGATCAGATCATGCCTGATCGGGTGCACATGCTGAATGTGGCCTTTCTGGTGCCGGACTTGAGACGCGAGTTCGGTGGCACGGCGGGCAATATCGCCTACAACCTCAAGCTGCTGGGCGGGAAGGGTATTCCCATGGCCACTGTGGGCACGGATTTCGGCCCTTATGATGCCTGGCTGGAACAGCACGGCATCGACAGCCGCTACGTCCAGCAGGTCGAGGGTGAGTACACGGCCCAGGCCTATATCACCACCGATATGGATGATAATCAGATCACCGCATTCCATCCCGGTGCCATGAACCATTCCCACCAGCAATCCGTTCCCCGTGATGCGGGAATCAGCCTCGGAGTGGTTGCCCCCGATGGTCGCGACGGCATGTTGCAGCATGCCCGGGAATTCGCCCAGGCCGGCATCCCCTTCCTCTTCGACCCGGGGCAGGGGCTGCCCATGTTTGACGGCGAGGAGCTTCTGGCCTTTATCGACCAGGCTCGCTGGGTGGCAGTGAACGATTACGAGTGTGGCATGCTCGAAGAACGTACGGGGCTGGATCGCAGCCAGTTGGCCCAGCGGGTGGAGGCTCTGGTGGTCACCCGGGGTGCCCAGGGGTCACTGATCTTTGCCAACGGCGACTGTCACGAGGTGGAAGCCGTACGACCGGCAGTGGTTAACGACCCGACCGGTTGCGGTGACGCCTACCGCGCCGGCCTGGTGTACGGCATGATGAATGAACTGGACTGGCTGACAACTGGCCGAATCGCATCGATGATGGGGTCAATCAAGGTTGCCCAACATGGCACACAGAATCACCATTTCACTGCCAAGGATTTCAGGGCCGGGTTCAAGCAGGCCTTCGGCTACAGCTTTGACTGAGCAGTTGAGCGGATCCCGGCGTCTTCAGGGCGGGCTTGCGGCGCTTGTGTGCGCCTCGGTCTTGCTCTGGGCCTCACAGACGATGGCCGAGCCCAGTTGGTCGGAGACCCTGGACCGCATTGCCCCTGCCGTGGTGCAGATTCGGGTGGATGCGCCGCGTCCCTTTGATACCGAGTGGGAAAACACCACCGAGGCCACCGGTTTCGTGGTGGATGCGGAGAAGGGGCTGATTCTCACCAACCGCCACGTGGTCTATCCTGGACCGGTGGTGGCCGAGGCGGTCTTTCAGAACGCGGAAGAGGTGGACCTGACCCCGGTCTATCGAGACCCCGTCCATGATTTTGGCTTCTTTCGCTACGATCCCGAAGACCTTCGCCATATTGATCCGGTCAGTATTCCCCTGGCGCCGGAAGCGGCCGCCGTGGGACAGGATATTCGGGTAGTGGGTAACGATGCCGGTGAGCGTCTTTCCATCCTGGCCGGGACCCTGGCCCGCCTGGACCGGGATGCGCCCAATTACGGCCGCGGCCGTTACAACGATTTCAACACCTTCTATTTCCAGGCCGCCTCCGGCACCAGTGGCGGCTCCTCCGGCTCGCCGGTGATTGACATTCAGGGCCGTGCCCTGGCCCTGAATGCCGCCGGGCGCATGGATGCCAGTTCCAGCTATTTCCTGCCGCTGCAAAGGGCCATTCGCGTGCTGGACAGGCTGCGCAATGGGGAAGATGTCACGCGGGGGACCCTGCAGACCACCTTTGTCCGCCAGTCCTACGACGAATTGCGGCGCCTGGGGCTGGATGAAGTGGAAGAGACTGCCGCCCGCCTCAATTTCCCGGATTACAACGGCATGCTGGTGGTGGACCGGGTAGTCGACGGCGGCCCGGCCAATGATCTGCTCCAGCCCGGCGACATCCTGCTCCGGATCAACGGCGAGATGGTGGCCAGCTTCGTACCGCTGGCGGAAATCCTCGATGACAGTGTCGGCAAGAGCTTGCAGCTGGATATTCGTCGTGGTGATGAGACCCGCCAGGTGGATGTCACCGTGGGTGATCTCATGGCCATTACGCCGGATCGCTATCTGGAGGTGGGGGGCGCCGTTCTGAACCCCCTGTCGTATCAGCAGGCCCGCCATTTCAATCGTCCACCAGGGGCGGTGTATGTGGCCTCCACCGGTTTCATGATGGGCCGTTCCGGCGTGCCCCGTGGGGCCATTATCCGTTCACTGGATGGAGAAACCACCGAAACGCTGGATGAGTTCAGGCAGGTGTTCGAGGGCCTGTCCGATGGTGCCCGGGTCCCGGTTCGCTATACCCGAATCGATGAGCCCTATCGCGAGGTGTTGGCCACCCTGACGGTGGACCGGACCTGGTTCCCGGCCCGGGATTGCCGAATGGAAAGTGGCACGGGCCGCTGGCCCTGCGAGGAATTGGCCGCCGCCCCGGCTCGCAATGAGATCAAGCCCGGCAGTGTCCGCTTCGGTGACTATGGTGATGCCCGGGCCCAGCGTCTATCCCGCTCCATGGTCTGGGTAGAGTTCGACATGCCTTTCCGGGTGGAGGGCATGGATGGTGTCGGTTTTACCGGGACCGGTATTGTCGTGGATGCGGCCCAGGGTCTGGTACTGACGGATCGCGCCGCGGTTCCAAGCCGCATGGGCGATCTGCGATTGACCTTCGCCAGTTCCCTCGAGGTGCCGGGGGAGGTGGTCTTCCTGCACCCGCTCAACAACCTGGCCCTGGTTCAATACGATTCCGCCCTGTTGGTGGGCAGTGAAGTGCGGCCGGTGACTTTCAACCCCCGCCTGCCCGGATCAGGCGATGATGTCTGGGTGGTTGGCAAGCGACCTGATCAGTCACTGGTCTCCAGGCGCACCGAAGCCAGCGGCCTGGACCCCCTGCGCCTGTCCCTGTCTTCCAGCTTCCGCTTCAGAGACGTGAACCTGGAGACGCTGTCCGTGGTCAATGCGCCGTCCGATGTCGGCGGTGTACTGGCCGACCGACATGGCCGGGTACAGGCGCTGTGGAGCAACTATGGCAAGCAGGGGGCGCGGGGCGATGCTTTCAAGGGCATTCCGGCCGAAGTCATACAAGACATGCTGGCCCGCTACCGAAATGGCGAGGGGATCCATTCCCTGGAGGTGGAGTTCCTGCTCATGCCCATGTCCAGCGCCCGCAAGCTGGGGCTGCCCGAGGCCTGGGCCAGTCGCCTGGCCGATCTCGACGACCGTCCCCGTGGGGTGCTCTCCGTAGAACGTATCGTGGCCGGTGCCCCGGCCGAGGATTACCTGGAGTCCGGGGATCTCCTGTTGGCGGTCAATGGCACGCCGGTGAATGACTTCCGTCGCCTTAATCAGGCCAGTCAGGCGGAAACAGTGGACCTGAGCATCTTGCGCAACGGTGAGGTCAAGGAGCTGACCGTGCCCACGCAGCGCATGGACGGGCGCGGCGTGGAGCGGGTGATTCACTGGGCCGGTGCGGTTCTCCACGAGCCCCACCGGGCCATGGCGGCTCAGCGTGGCATCCCGCGGCGCGGTGTTTTTGTCTCCAATTTCAGTTATGGCTCCCCGGCCAGTCGCTACGGCCTCAACCCGGGGCGGCGCATTATTGAGGTGGATGGCCAGTCAGTGAGCGATCTGGATGAGTTCCTCGAGCAGGTCGCCGGTCGTGAACATCGCAGTCCTATCCGCCTGCGCCTGGAAGACTGGGACGGCACCACCGATGTGGTGACCCTGAAGCTGGACAAACACTTCTGGCCCACCGAGGAAATTCAGCGCGAAGATGGCGAATGGGTCCGTCGGGAGCGTTGAAGGGTTAGGAGTGAGAGTAGAGGGCCCCCCTCGGTACTCAGCACTCAATGCTCGCCAATCGACTTACCAGCTCGGCAGCACCCGGAAAAAGGCCGTCTTTAGATAGGCGGTCTCCGGAATGGCCGGGTGGACGGGGTGGTCGGGGCCCTGGCCGCCGATTTCCAGTAACTGGGCGGAGCGATCCAGATGCCGGGCCGAGGCCTGGACGGTGCGGATGAGCTCATCCCGGGCCATGTGGGCAGAGCAGGATGCTGACACCAGCAGCCCGTCTTTTGCCAGCACCTGCAATGCCGCCTGATTGAGCTGACGATAGGCCTTCCTGCCCTGTTTGACGTCCTTGCGCCGTTTGATCAGAGCGGGTGGGTCGGCAATCACGATGTCGAACTTCTCTCCGGCCTGGCGCAGGTCCTTGAGCACCGCCATCACATCCCCCTGTTGAGTCTCCACCGTCAAGCCGTTGCGCTCGGCATTGGCCTCTACCCCCGCAAGGGCCTCGGCGGAGCTGTCGACACAGAGTACGTCCCCGGCCCCGGCATGGGCAGCGCGCAGCCCCCAGGCGCCCAGATAACTGTAGAGGTCAAGCACACGGGCGCCCGGCTGCACATGGTGGGCCAGGCGTTCCCGCATGGGGCGCTGGTCGAAGAACCAGCCGGTCTTCTGTCCCGCCAGAGGATCAATGCCGAATCGCAGGCCGGCTTCTTCGATTTCCAGGGTTTGCGGCAGCTCGCCCGCAATAAGCCGGGGCGCTTCAACTCCCAGATTCTCCAATTGCCGCACCGGGTTGTCGTTGCGCAGCACCACCGCCTCGGGAGCAAAGTTCTCCTCAATGGCCTGCAGTATTTCTCCCTGACGGACGTCCATGCCGGCGGTACTGAGTTGAATGGCATAGACCCGGCCGAAGCGTTCCACCACCAGGCCCGGCAGGCCGTCCGCCTCGCCGAAGACCAGTCGGCAGGCGCCGTCACCGTAAAGTCG
Source organism: Natronospira elongata (assembly GCF_034931365.1). Classification (NCBI taxonomy): domain Bacteria; kingdom Pseudomonadati; phylum Pseudomonadota; class Gammaproteobacteria; order Natronospirales; family Natronospiraceae; genus Natronospira; species Natronospira elongata. The sequence goes on along the minus strand of NZ_JAYGII010000030.1, from coordinate 13,275 downwards.
CTCACGCAGGCCCGAGGCAATATTGAGCCGGTGCTTGATCAGGGACTTGTCCAGGGCCACGTCGGACTGGCGGCTGATCATGCGCCCGCAGATCAGGGAGTTGGGGTTCATATAGGCCGTCCCAAGCGGCTTGCCGCCCTGGCCAAGCACATTGGCCAGTTGCCCGGCTTCAAAATCCGTAATCCGCCCGGCCTCGCTGTCCACCTCATTGCTGAATATCCAGGCATGGCCGGCCCGCAGACGGCGGTCCTCATTTTTCTTCAGGCGCAAATGCGGGTGGGACATGGTGAATTTCTCCTACCGGGGGTGGAATGGGCGCCAATTCTAACACCCGCGGCCTTTCCGCCCTCAATTGCGATCCGGTAAACTGCCCCACTTGTCCTGGTCATCCCGGAAGGGGAGTTACATGCATTACCCGGATATCAACCCGGTCGCCATTGAGTTGGGCCCCATGGCTATTCATTGGTATGGCCTGATGTACGTGATCGGTGTGCTCGCGGCCTGGTGGCTGCTTGGGCGACGCCTGCGTCGACCGGATGTGGGCTGGGACAGCAATGACCTGGCTGATCTCACCTTCTACGTGGTTCTTGGGGTGATTGTCGGCGGTCGAGTGGGTTATATCCTCTTTTACAATCTGGGCGCCTATATCGACGACCCCCTGCTGGTCCTGCAGATCTGGCAGGGTGGCATGAGCTTTCACGGCGGCCTGCTGGGTGTGCTGTTTGCGGGCTGGCTCTTTGCTCGCCGCCAGAAGCGCCATTTCTGGGATGTGGTGGATTTCGTCGCGCCGGTGGTACCCATCGGCCTTGGTCTGGGCCGGATCGGCAACTTCATCAACAGCGAACTCTGGGGCAGGCCCACCGACGGACCCTTCGGCATGATCGTCAATGGCGTGGCCCGGCATCCCTCCCAGCTTTATCAGGCGGCTCTGGAAGGTCTGGTGCTATTCGTGGTCCTGTTCTGGGTGTCTGCCCGCCCCAGACCCAGAATGCTGATCTCGGGCCTGTTTGCCCTGCTCTACGGGGCATTCCGTTTCCTGGTGGAATTCGTGCGCATGCCGGATGAGCATATTGGCTATATCGCCTGGGATTGGCTCACCATGGGGCAGCTTCTCTCTCTGCCTCTGATACTCGTTGGCGTGGTGCTGATTACCCTGTCCCAGCGGAACCGGGGCTACCCCCCGACTCAGGCGGATCGGGAGGCGATGGCGAAATGAAGGCCTATCTCGACCTGATGCGACATGTGCGGGAGCACGGCCACCGCAAGGAAGACCGCACCGGTACGGGCACCCTGAGCGTGTTCGGCCACCAGATGCGCTTTGACCTGGCTCAGGGTTTCCCGGCCGTGACCACCAAGAAGTTGCATTTCCGCTCCATCATCCATGAGCTCCTGTGGTTTCTCAGCGGTGACACCAATATCCGCTACCTGCAGGAAAACAATGTCCGCATCTGGAATGAATGGGCGGACGAAAACGGTGACCTGGGACCGGTTTACGGTTATCAGTGGCGGTCCTGGCCGACCGCCGACGGGCAGGCCATCGACCAGATTCAGCGGGTGATGGAGCAGCTTGGGACCACGCCGGACTCTCGTCGCATGATTGTCTCCGCCTGGAATGTGGGCCAACTGGATCAAATGGCCCTGGCCCCTTGCCATGCCTTTTTCCAGTTTTACGTGGCGGACGGCAAACTGTCCTGCCAGCTCTATCAGCGCAGTGCGGATATTTTCCTTGGTCTGCCCTTCAATATCGCGTCCTATTCCATTCTGGTTCACATGATGGCCCAGCAGCTGGATCTGGATGTCGGGGATTTCATCTGGACCGGCGGTGATTGCCATCTCTACCTTAATCACCTGGAGCAGGCGGACAAGCAGCTCATTCGGGCGCCGCGACCCTTGCCTCGCCTGAACATCAAGCGGCGTCCCGGGAGTCTGTTTGATTACCGATTCGAGGATTTTGAGATTCTGGACTACGACCCCCACCCGCACATTAAGGCGCCGGTCGCGGTCTGAGGGTGTAACCTGCCGGCCAAGAAAGCAGTTGACAGAAGGTGCCGTACTCGTATAATTCGCCACCATCTTCAAATAGAAAGGAGGAACCCCCAGTTGGACGTTAGCAGTAGATGCCCGATGACGGGCAGGACAAGCTGAAGCCGCGAGGCCGTCTCACTGGAAATTCCTTCCTGCTGACCGCTTCGCAGCTTCAATGCGAAGCGGTCTAGCGTGAATCCCATCGCGAATCATTATCGGCTGCCGCCGATCTCGCCAGATTCATCGCCAGCCCGTTTCTCTCAATTGCAAACAGATCGCCCAGGGCGTCGTGGTTCGTCGTGTCCATGCAAATGCAACAGGGCGATGCTAGGCTTTGTGCGTGCAGATTTCCTGAGCACTGTTTGCAATCCTGTGCCTGCCAGTTATCGGGAACTTCAGGGAACCGTAACTGCCTGCCTGAAAACAGGAGAGAGAAGTGCGCAAGCAAATGATTCCTGGCGCAGCAATTGGTGCTGCCCTCATGACCCCTTTCACCGCCCAGGCCTCCGGTGGCCACTGGCTGGTGGATGATGCCGCTGTATTCCCGACCCAGACTGCCGGGCTCGAAGCCTGGTATGAGGATTTCGGCGACTCCGCCGATGCCTTGGCGATCCAACCCGCCTATACCTTGTCCAACGGTCTGGAGCTGACCGGGGTAATAGAAAGCGTTTCTGTTGGGTCTGACCGTAAAAATGCCTTTGGAATTGAAGGCAAGTACCTGTGGCGGGATTTTGAAGCCGGTGACAGTTTCGGCCTTGGTCTGGTCGTGGGCTCTGCCTTTGATGATTCCGCTTCGATCGAGGAAGTGTTCGCCTATGTGCCGTTTTCCTTCCCCCTGGCGGATGGCAACTGGATTGTTCATGTCAATCTTGGTGTCCTGCAGGATCAAGCCGGTGATGAAGATGAAACCAGCGGATTTTATGGGGTTGGCTCTCAGCTGGCCATTGGTGGCGGTGTCGAGTGGATCGCCGAGGTGCTGGACAGCACGGAAGACGACACCTTCGCCCAGACTGGCTTCCGCTTTGCCCTGGGTCAGACCGATGGTGTCCTCGACCTGAGTTATGGCTGGAACCTGGATGACAGTGATGATGACTGGGTGACCTTGGGTTTTGCCTGGGAATTTTAAGTCGATTACAGAACAACGAAACAGGGAAGCGGCCTGACCGCTTCCCTCCCCATTGGCGGGAGGTGAAAAATGGAAGAAAACAAAGATCTTCTTATCGAAGTGCGCGAACTGATTGCCCAGGAGAAGTGGGCTGAAGTCAAAAGCCTGCTGGAAGACCAGCATATCCAGGATGTGAGCTATGTTCTCTCCGAGCTGGACGAGGAAACCCAGACGCCCATCTTCAAGGCCCTGGATCGGCCACTCTGGGCTGAAGTGTTTGCCTATCTGGAACACAATGATCAGATTCGACTGCTGGATGCATTGAGTCAGGAAGAAGGCCGCTTCATCCTCCAGAACATGGCTGCAGATGATCGGACGGCGTTTCTGGAGCGTCTGCCCGAGGAGGATATGCGCAATCTTCTGCGTCTGTTGCCGCCCAGGGATGTGAAGCAGGCGCTGCGCCTGCTGGGGTATCCGGAAGAATCCGTCGGTCGTCTGATGACGCCCCACTTCGTTGCCGTGCGCCCGGAATGGAGCATTGCTCAGGCCATGGAGCATGTGCGCCAGCAGAGCGAAGAAGGCGAAACCGTCAACGTCATCTATGTCACCGATGACAATGGCCAGCTCCTCGACATGATTGAGCTCAAGCGCTTCATTCTCGGCAAGCCCGAGGAGAAGGTTGAGCAGATCATGGAAGACACTGTGGTCAGTGTAACCGTTACCGAGGACCGGGAAGAGGCAGTCCAGAAGATTCAGCACTACGATATCGAGGCCTTGCCGGTGGCGGATGACAGAGGCCGCCTGGTGGGTATTGTCACCGTCGATGACGTCCTGGACGTGGCAGAAGCCGAGAGCACCGAGGACTTCCATAAGATGGGTTCCGTTGGGGTGCTCAATCTGAACCTCAACCAGGCCAGCCCCTGGTTGTTGTTCCAGAAGCGGATCGGCTGGTTGCTCATCCTGGTCTTCGTCAACATGTTCGCCGGTGAGATCATCGGTGCCTATGAAGAAGCGATTGAGGGTCTGTTCGTGCTGATGACCTTCCTGCCCCTGGTAGTGGATAGTGGTGGCAATGCCGGCACCCAGTCGGCCACGCTCATGGTTCGAGCCCTGGCGACCGGTGACGTGAAGATGCGAGACTGGCTCAAGCTCTTCGGCAAGGAGCTGGGTGTCGCAGCTGCCCTCGGTACCGCCATGGCCGTGGCCGTTTTCCTGGTGGCCTTCTTCTGGCGCACCGAAATGGCCCTGGATGTTTCCATGGTCATCGCCTTGGGGATGATTGGTGTGGTTGTTGTGGGTTCCCTGGTGGGCATGCTGCTGCCCTTCGTGCTGACGCGCCTCAACCTGGATCCGGCCACTGCCAGTGCCCCCTTGATCACTTCGATCGCGGACCTGGCGGGGATTGCGATGTACTTCTTCATCGCCGCTGCGGTTCTTGGCTTGTCGGTCTAGCTGCCTGACCCAGCTGGCGAAAAAAAAGCCCGGCCTTTGTGCCGGGCTTTTTTTAGAACTGCGGATAATGCCAGGGGGCTAGAACGTCCCGGCGTCGATAAAACCGAACAGAACCGCCGCGGCCAGGAGCCAGAGATAGAAGGAGAAGACCCGAAGGCGGGCACGGTAGAGGAGGGCGAGGACCAGCTTCAAGGCCGCTATCCCGACCACGGCGGCGGTCACAAAGCCCACCCCGAGGGCGGTGAGGCTCATGCCATTGAGGCCATCACCGGTGACCACTTCAACGCTCTGAACCAGCGTGGCGGCCATGATGGTGGGGATGGCCAGGAAGAAGCTGTACTGGGCCGCCCAACGGCGCTTGACCCCGGCGAGCAGTGCAAAGGTGATGGTCATGCCGCTGCGGCTCAGGCCCGGCACCAGGGACAGGCCCTGGGCAAGGCCAATCCAGGCCGCAGTGCCCAGGCGAATCTTTTTCAGGCCAATGGGAAGATGACGCAGGCGGTCTGTCCACCAAAGCAGAACGCCGGTCAGGGTCAATGTGCCGGCCACCAGCAGGGGATTGGCGAAGAAACGCTCGAAGAAGAACTTGAAGCTCAGGCCAATGATGCCGGTGACCAGGACCGAGAAAAGACAGAGTAGGAACAGGCGCAGGAAGAGATAGTGCCAGGGAGCGTGGCCCCGGTCACTCAGCCACTGCCAAGTGTCGCTGAGAATGCGCCGCACGAACTCGATCAGGCTGTGCCAGAAGACCATCACGATGGAGACCAGGGTGCCCACATGCACCACCAGGTCGAAGAGGATCATCTCGGCGCTGTCAGGTGCCGGCAGTTCATGGCCGGCACCGATCAGCCAGTGCTGGGCGATCACCAGGTGAGCCGTTGAACTCACCGGGATGAACATGAACAGGCCCTGGATGATCCCCAGCAGCAATGCAATCCACAATGCCATGATTCGTTCTGGCTCCCTTGGGCAGTTAGCCTCGCAGCCTAGCGATTATCTTCATCCGCTGCCAGCTTCAGCCCTGATTGAATCCGGCTTCCCAGAGCACCCAGGCGCCGATGGCAATGAACAACAGGGCCGCCAGCACACGCACCGTGCGCATGGGGATTCGGTCAGCGAACTTGTGTCCCAGCCAGATCACGGGTGCATTGACCAGCAGCATGGCGAAGGTCGCGCCCATCATGACGGGGATGATGGTCTCGAAATGGGCTGCCATGGCCATGGAGGTCAGCTGGGTCTTGTCGCCAATCTCCATGAGGAAGAAGGTCACCATGGCGGTGATGAAGGCCCCGCGCCCCGTTTCCCGGGGGCGGTCATCGGTGTGGACCTGTTCCGGGATCAGCACCCAGATCCCCATGCCCACGAAAAGGGCGCCGACGATCCAGCCCAGAATCTGATCATCCACGAACTGGCCCAGGCTCATCCCTACACCGGCAGAGAGCCCATGAATACCAATAGAGGCTACGGCCAGGCCCCCGAGCACGGCCCAGGGCTTGCGGAACTTGACGGCGAGCAACAGGGCCAGGAGCTGCGTTCGGTCGCCCAATTCGGCCAGGGAGACCGCGGCGAGACTGAGGAAAAAAGCTTCGATCATGAGAAATCCTTCAGGGAGCCGGCATCCAGACGCAATGACACCACCCTGCCGCCGGCTCCTGTCGGGGCAGAATAGTGCCAAAGGTCTTGCCAGGCCGTGGTGGCTGCCCGCGCCATGGTCTGTGGACCAAGTCTGTTGACGCGAGCCCCCGTGGGAGCGGGGCGGCTACTCCCCAATGGCAATAGGGCTTGGATTCTAAGGAAAAGCCCGGTCCCGGTCAAAGCGTCGCGCCGGGCAGTTCTGCCTGTCACAATATGCGTCTTAAATGCCGATGGCCAAATTGTTCTGAGCAAGGGGGATATGAATGGATATTGTTCTGGTGGCTGCGATGACGCGCAATCGAGTCATTGGCAAAGAGGGTGGCATGCCCTGGCATCTGCCGGCAGATCTGGCCCATTTCAAACGGGTGACGCTGAACCATCCGGTGGTCATGGGGCGCAAGACCTTCGAGTCCATCGGCTTTGCCCTTCCGAAACGCCGCAACATTGTCGTGACCCGTCAGGAGAATGCCGTGTTCAAGGGGGCAGAGACGGCTGCGTCATTGAGTGAAGCGCTGGAAAGGCTCGCCGGCACCGAGACCGTAATGCTAATTGGTGGGGGACAGCTGTACCGGGAGGCCTTGCCTCTTGCCACCCATATGGAACTGACTTTCATTGATGCGGAAATCGATGGGGACACCTGCTTCCCGGAATGGCCCGTGGATGAATGGCAGGAAATCAGCCGGGAACATCGCCCCGCCGACGAGAAGAATCCGCATAATCTGGATTTCGTCAGCCTAAAACGTATTAAGGCTAGCTAAGGAACCTCTGATTAATTTAAATTAATCAGAGGTTCCCAAAAGCTCATCCCAAAACAACACAGTAATCGTCTTTTCCTTGGCGCCTTGGCGCCTTGGCGACTTTGCGTCTTTGCGCGAGCCTGTTCATTCCCTGACTCGCCTTGCATCATTCAGGCGATAGAAGAGGCCGTACTCGTCTTCTTCCAGTACCTCCAGCTCACCCTCCAGCAGAACGGCATCCCAGGTGAAGCGGATGGAGTCCCTCGCCCGGGTTTCAATGATGTAACCGGCGCCGGCATTCAGGCAGTAGGGGCAACTGGGGGGCAGGGCAGTGAAGAGAAACTCATCCATCCGCTCCTGGTTCTGCATGGGGAAGATGAAGCCCTTGATGCGGATGGTCTCTCCATTCATATCCTTGACCGCAGCGGGGAAAATCGGCCGCAGATGACTCCTGCCATCAATGACTTCGATCTCATCTTCCACGCTACCCAATAAATCCCAGGAAACCGCCCCTTCAGGTGTCGTCGGTACCTGGTGAGCATAATCATCGAACGTGGCGTCCTCTGGCGGTGGCTCGGTGGCCAACTCGTCATCACTGAGCTGGGCCATCGCCTGTAGCGTGCTTAGAGTGAGTGTCAGGCCCAGAATGCCAAGGGCAAGAATCCGGCGCTTATCCATTTAATATCCACGTCTCAAGGTATTGGCGACATTGATCCGGCTGGCCAGCCAGGCGGGCAGGATAGCCACCAGCAGTCCGGCAAGCAGGATTCCCCCGGTGAGCAACCATTGCCCATCGGCCCAGTACCAGCCTGTAAGAACGATGGACCGTCCGGCCTCACTGAATGCACCCAGCAACTCACAAGCCAGATGGCCCAGCGCCAGCCCCGTCAGCAGACCGGCGAGGACCATGAGTAGTCCTTCCAGCAGGGTGATTCTGAAAAGCAAGCCGGGGCCCCCGCCCATGGCCCGCATGACAGCCAGGTCGTAGCGACGTTCCCTCAGATTTTGATAAAGAAGCGTGACAACGCCCAACAGCGAAGCGCCCACCAGAATGACCGCGAACCAGGCCATTCCGTCCACTACCGGGCGCATCATGGCGAACAGGCGGGCACTCTCATGGGCCGGTCGGGCGGCCTGCCATGGCGTGTCACCATCAATCATCTGGGGTAGTCGGGCTGCAGCCATAGGCGAGGCGTACTGGACGAGGATGGCAGTGACTTCATGACCTTGATCCTCATCAACATGGCCATGTCCATTGTCATGGCCGTGGTCGTGGACTGCCCAGACGCTTTCCACCGATGTAAGAATCAATCGGTCCAGTACGCTGCCTGTTCGCTCCAGCACGCCCACAACCTCATAGGGGTGCTCGCCGTGCACCGGCCCGCCATCGCCAAGCCCATGCATCCCTTCGAACTGGTCGCCCAGACCGAGTCCGGTGCCTTCTGCCGCGGCGGCGCCCACCACGGCTTGAAAATCGCCTGCCCAGAATCCGCCTTCACGCAGTTCGGCCTCGTAGAGCTCGGCATAGGCGGGCTCCGTCCCCACGATCCGGTAGCCATGATAATTGTCACCGAGTGCCAGCGGGATGGTTCGTTCGACGGCCCGCTCTTGATGGATCCGTTCCCGTGCGTCCAGCGGGAGATTGCCGATGGGAACGTCCAGGTGATAGACACTGGAGAGAATCAGTTGCATGGGGCTACCCGCCGGGCCCACCACCAGGTCAATGCCCTGGGCATCTCGGCTCATGCGATCACGAAGTTGCTCCTGACCGATCAGCAGCAACACCACCATGCCCACACCCAGGCCCATGACCAGGGCATTGATCAGAGTCTGCAAGGGGCGCCGCCAGACTTGTCGCAGGGCCAGTGTGAAACTGTTCATGTCTGGCCGCTCCTGTTGGCGGGCTCGGCCAGATAGGCATCCAGGGCCAGGCGGTGGGAGAACTGGTCTCGGATGCGATTGTCGTGGCTGGCCACCAACAGGCTGGCCCCCTGGCCGGCCGCCTCGCTGAACAGCAAGGCCAGCACCGATTCGGCATTCCGGTCATCCAGGGCCGAGGTGGGTTCGTCGGCCAGAATCAGCTTGGGTGCATGGATCAATGCCCGGCCGATGGCTACTCGCTGTTTTTGCCCCTGGCTGAGTTGATTGGGGTAATGGCGGGCTTGATCAGACAGCCCCAGACGGTCCAGCCAATCCATTGCATGTGCTCTGGATTGCCCCCGTCCACCCAGCCAGCTGCCCAGACGCAGGTTATCTTCCACGGTGAGCCCTTCCAGCAGGTGAAAGTCCTGAAAAATCAGCCCGATATGCTCGCCCCTGAGGCGATCCCGACCGCGCTGGCCAAGCTCCGACAGTGCGGTCCCATTGACGGACAGTTGTCCGCTGAACTGGCTGTCCAGCCCGGCAATACAATGCAGCAGGCTGGTCTTGCCGCAGCCGGAAGGGCCGCTCATCAGGCCGTATTCGCCCTGGGGCAGGGCCCAGTGGGGGATGGCGAAAAGGGGTCGATTCCCTTGCCAACAGCGAAGGTCATTGAGGCTTACGGCATCCATGGCAGCGCGCATTCTCTGGGCATGATGAGTGTGTTATATTGTAACGATAATATTTTGAGGCACAATGGTCTGGTGTCAAATTGCAGGAGGAAAGCATGGCTTCCCACGCCCATGATCATGAGCAATGTATCAGCGAGGCCCTCGGCAGCGCCGAGCGGGTCTGTGCCCAGCGTGGCGCCCGCCTCACTCCGCTTCGCAAGCGGGTGCTGGAGCTGATCTGGGAAAGCCATGAAGCCATGAAGGCCTATGATCTATTGGATCGCCTGGGGCAGGAAGGTGGCAGTGCCAAGCCCCCGACTGTGTATCGAGCCCTCGATTTTCTGCTCGCCCAGGGTCTGGTTCACCGCATAGAGAGCGAAAATGCCTATGTGGGTTGCCGCCACCCCGAGCGGACCCATGAGTTTCAGCTCCTGATTTGCGATGGCTGTCGTCACGTGGAGGAGATTGCTGTTTCCGGGGTCACCGAGGCCCTGGGCAAGCACGCAAAGAAGCAGGGTTTCACCGTGACCAGTCAGACGGTGGAAATACACGGCCAATGCCCAAGCTGTCGCGATAGCGCCTGACCAGAAACTGTGGCCCCTGAACGGAGCCGTCCTTGGGCCGCCGGTTCGCCAATGCGGCTTTTTCGCGGCCGACTCAAGCTCCCGAATCAAGTACAGCGTAAATGTTCGCTCAAATTCGCTAATTAAAGATACGTTATAACAGCATAAATATTTGAGGTATCGCCATGACTGAGACCATCGACAACCGTCTGCCCGTCACCGTCCTGTCCGGATTCCTGGGTGCCGGAAAGACCACCCTGCTCAATCATGTGTTGCATAACCGTGAGGGGAAAAAGGTGGCGGTGATAGTCAATGACATGAGCGAAGTGAACATTGATGCAGGGCTGATTCGTGACGGTAGTGCCAATCTCAGCCGGACGGATGAGCAACTGGTGGAAATGAGCAATGGATGCATTTGTTGCACCCTCCGGGATGACCTCCTTAAAGAGGTGCGTGAGTTGGCCGAGTCGGGTCGCTTCGATTATCTGTTGATCGAATCAACGGGCATCTCGGAACCCATGCCGGTGGCCGCCACTTTTGAGTTCGCCGACGAGAATGGTGTCAGCCTTTCAGACGTTGCCCGACTGGACACAATGGTTACCGTTGTCGATGCAGATAACCTGATCAAGGATTACAGCACCACTGACTTTCTGGCGGACCGGGGGGAATCTGCCGGGGAAGAGGATGAGCGGGCGGTGGTTGATCTATTGGTGGAGCAGATCGAGTTTGCCGATGTGGTGGTGATCAACAAGATAGACAGGGTAAAAGATGCGGATCGTGAGTTGGTCACGGCATTGGTGATGTCACTGAATCCGGAGGCGGAAATCATCTACAGCGAATTTGGAAGAGTACCCCTGGGAAAGATCATGGATACAGGGAAGTTTGATATCCAATGGGCCGTGAACATGCCTGGCTGGGCAAAGGAGATGCGCGGCGAACACGTGCCGGAAACCGAGGAATACGGCATCAGTAGCTTTGTGCTCCGATCCCGAAGGCCTTTCCATCCGGAACGCCTCTTCAAGCTCTTCCATTCTGACTGGGGCAGTGTGGTTCGTTCGAAAGGGTACTTCTGGCTTGCCTCGAGAATGGATTTTGTCGGTGAGATGTCTCAAGCTGGAAGTGCCCTGACGCATCAAGCCGCCGGTTTGTGGTGGGCTGCGACACCTGACTCAGCACTGCCTGCCGATGCGGAGGACCGCGCGGCCATTCGTGAGCAATTTGATGGCCCCTACGGCGACCGTCGCCAGGAGTTGGTGTTCATCGGCATTCACATGGATGAAGCTGCCTTTCGGGCTCGGCTTGAGGCCTGTTTGTTGACCGATGAGGAGATGGCCCTGGGGCCCGAGGGATGGCAGTCCCTGCCGGACCCATTCCCTGAATGGCAGATGCTGGAAGAGGCGGGGTGATCCGCCCAATCCGGTAACTCAGGCAAGGCCGCCGCCCCGCTGGAGTGGACTCAGTTCGGTCGACCAGGGGGCGCCGGCCGTTGCCCTGTCAGGTCTCGCTCAGGCGCTCACGGACCAATTCATCTGCATGCTTCATATCGACCCCTTCCAGACTGTCTGTATCGGCGGTCAATTCATTCAGGATGGTTTGTTGAATCCGGCCTCGAGATTGCGCCTCGGCGTAGGGCAGGTGATGGAACATCACCATGGAGTAGCGGGGAATGAAGCGATTGGGGTGTCGCTCTTCCAGTTTCCAGCCCAGTTCCCTTTGCAGCTTGAACTTGGGGTCGCGCACGGAATCGCGCATTTCCACGTAGTTTTCCAGGGCCATGTCGGCAATGGCGTTGGCATTGGGCTTGCGGCGCGCTTCGGTGGCGGCGAAAGCTTGAGTCCAGTCGCCTTCAAACTCGTCCAGGCAACGGTCCAGTTCCAGACAATCTTCGAAGGCGCAGTTCATGCCCTGGCCGTGGAAGGGTACGATGGCATGGGCTGCGTCACCCAGCAACAGGGCGAAGTCATTCACCCGCCATTGGGGGCTGCGCACCGTGCCGAGTTTGCCCAGGGGATTCTCCAGATAGGTATCAAGCAGATCGGGCATGAGCTTGGTGGCATCGGAAAATTCGCTCTCGAAGAACGAGCGTATTTTTTCAGGGGCATTACCCAGGCTGTTGAAAGACGGTTCACCCTTATGGGGGAGGAACAGCGTCACGGTGAAGCTGCCATCCAGGTTCGGTAAGGCAATCAGCATGTAGCCGCCCCGGGGCCAGATATGCAGGGCGCCGCGCTCCATCTGCCAATCACCGTTCGCTGTGCCCGGAATGTTCAATTCCTTGTAGCCGTGGCCGAGCAATTCCTCGCTGACCGTCATTCCCAGATGGGCTTCCATGGCCTGGCGGGTGGGCGAGCCGGCGCCATCGGTGGCGATCAGGCGATCACAGCCCAGGGCCTGCTTTTCGCCCCTTAGTTCATCGATCAGGTGAATGCGGCGTTGTTCAAAGTCCACCGATTCCAGGGCCTGGTTGAAATGGAAGCGCACCCGACCTGTTTCCTCGGCGGCGTCCATCAGGCGCTTGTTGAGTTCCCCACGGGAAACGGAATAGATCACTTCCTCCGGGCGTTTGCCATAGGCCTGAAAATCCAGGCCGCCCTGCTCGTCATGAAGCATTCGCCCTTCCATGGGGATGAGCAAATCATTGACCCGGTCCATCACGCCGGCCCCTTCCAGGCCCGCGATGCCACGATTGGCCAGCGCCAGGTTGATGGAGCGCCCGGCCGAGATGGTCTCCTGCCGCATGTCCGGACGCTTCTCGAACACCGTCACATCGAAGCCCCGCCGCGCCAGATAGACCGCCATCAATGAGCCGGCCAAGCCGGCCCCGGCAATCATGATTTTTTCATTGCTCATAGGGTTCTATCCATCAATATCGCCTGCTCCAGTCGATCAACGAAGTGATAAAGGTCCTCGAAGCGGTTATAAAGGGGCACCGGGGCAACACGGATGACATCCGGTTCACGCCAGTCACAGATCACCCCGTTGCGTTCCAGCGATTCGAAGATCCGGCGTCCATCGCCCTGTTTCAGGCGCAGGGAGACCTGGCAGCCGCGCTGTTTCTCGTCCCTAGGCGTGATGACTTCCACCGTGTCGGCCAGACGGTCGTCCAGCCACTGCAGCAGGGTCTCGCTGAGCTTCAGGGATTTTTCGCGCAGGGCGCTCATGCCCACTTCGTCGAAGATCTCCAGCGAGGCCAGCACCGGGGTCATGGCCAGAATGGGTGGATTCGA